>JAWKTX010000005.1:300000-433869 GCA_041398825.1 Planctomycetaceae bacterium
TCGGCATTCGAACCCGTCGCCAGAATTCGATCACCCCGAATAGCAATCGCATCGACAATGCGAAACTCATCATCCACCGTCACCACACGACCATGATGCAGTACAACGTCCGGTACATCATCCGCCTGAAGTGAGGATGCCGTCCACCATCCCACAAACAAAAAGATGATGAAGCAAACACCAGTCGAAGAAGACCTGAGCATGAGCGATTCCTCCGGGTGGCCGTTGGGTGCTGAAGTTACAGACGGCCGAACTCGATTCGCCGTCAAATTCTGGATTGTATGCGCATCATGGCACGAGCGATCATGGCACGATTCGCTGCCTGCCGCGAAGCAGCTTTGGTCGCTCATCAGGTGTGTGGCGATGTTCATCGCCGTCCTTCATCAATCGCTATGCCTTCCTGACAAATTCCGATTTGAGCTTCATGGCCCCGATGCCGTCAATCTTACAATCAATATTGTGATCACCGCCGACCAGTCGGATGTTTTTCACTTTGGTCCCCACCTTCACAACCGAGGATGATCCCTTAATCTTCAGATCTTTGATCACTGACACGGTGTCCCCATCATTCAGTATGTTGCCGTTCGCATCTCTGACAAAGGAGTCGTCACTTCCGGTGTTTTCGACTGGGGCGTTGGTCGACCATTCGTAGCCACACTCAGGGCATACGATCAGATTGCGGTCTTCGTAGCAGAATTCAGATTTGCATTCGGGGCACGGAGGCAGTTCGCTCATGTTTTTCGCTTAAAGTCTCTTAATGTTTCTGATTCACTGACAAAACAATGCTGGCTCATTCGATTTGGATAGTTCTACAGGGGCGATTGATTCATCCTGATGGGATTCAACCCCGATGGACACGGTCCATAGTTGCGCAGAGCCCTCCGCTGTTCTGCGGCGTCGCATCTGCCTGCGTTCGTGACTATCGTTGCAGGCCAATATGATGATGGCTCAGCTGTTCTGAACCTGTTTCTGAAATCAGATAGTTGTGCTCGAAACGCATTCCGCCGACTCCAGGAATGTAACAACCGGGCTCCAGTGTCACTACGTCTCCGGCCATCAGGGTATCGTTGCTTTCGGATACGAGCACCGGAGGTTCCGGATGTTCCATGCCGAGCCCATGTCCTGCGTGGTGAGCAAGCGGACCGAAGCCCCAGCGTTCCAGGACTTCGGAAGCTGCGGCCCAGATGTCACGGCATCGCATGCCTTCTTTCAGAAGACTGGCCGCCTGATTCAGGGCCTCCTGACACGCGTCAAATTGCTTGATTTGCTGCGTCGAAGGAGTTCCAACGCAGATGGTGTTGGTGAAGTCACTGCGATAGCCATGAATCACAACGCTGTAGTCCAGAATAAACAAGTCGCCGGACTTCAGGCGATAGTCCGTCGGGTGCCCGCCCGCTTTGTGCAGGTCTGCATTGGTCGCACGGAAGTCACCGTAGACGATGCACGGGCAGCCTGCCGCCTGTTGAGCCGCCTTCTGAACTTCGAGATAGACCTCAAATTCGCTGACGCCTTCCCGTACCACCTCAAATGCTTGCGCGTGTCCGGCCTCGCCGGCCTTCATACATCGACGCAGAAGTTCAATTTCATCGGCATGCTTGACGCGACGCAGCTTCCTGATGATATCACCCAGCGTGCCGGGTTGATTTGTCTGAACATCCACCAGTTGCCACTCAGCCTGTTCAGCAACAGTGGCTGCGACCATCTCAGAAACGCCTTCCGGCTCCAGAATTCCGGGTGATGACGACCAGATGTCTTCGACATCCTGAAGGGCAGCACACAAGCTGTCATCGCGGTTTGTCACCGAGTACTTGTGTGTGTACCAGGGAATTACGATTTCCTGATCCACAAAATACTCAACTGTGGCGGATCGCTTTGTGAAATTGTCCGTCAGCAGAATGGCACTTCCCGCGCGGGTCAACAGAAGCAGAGATCGTTGATCTGCCGAGAAACTGATTGGGTTGACCCGAAAATTGCTGAAGTACTGAACGTGCCGAGGGTCACCGATTAGCAGCCACTGAGCATTGCCCGGAATGTGGCTCCAGAGTTTCCTGCAGCGTTCTTTACAACCGTTATGCGTAAGCATTTTCCGAATCCATGTGGCCCGTGTTGAGCCCGCTTGCAGATTGCCATTCTGAATTCAGCCAGAATGGTGTCATGCTGCCCGTGAAAGACGTTGCCCGCGAAGGACGTTGCCCGCGAAGAGGATCTGATTAGTGGATGCCCTGAGCGGCCAGCCAGCGTTCGCAGTCGAGCGCTGCCATGCATCCGCTTCCGGCGGCAGTGATTGCCTGTCGGTAGTGGTCGTCGGCGACGTCTCCGGCAGCGAACACACCTTCGACACTGGTGTCGGTGCGGTGCGATTTCGGCCAGACAACATAACCCTTTTCGTTTGTCTGAAGTTGTCCGTTCAGGAAGTCCGTGTTCGGCGTGTGACCGATTGCCGCAAAGTATCCGGTTGCCTGCAGCTCCTCTGTTTTGCTTTCGTCCTGTGTGCTTCGAATTCGAACGCCCGTCACGCCCTTTTCATCGTTACCAAGCACTTCATCGATGACGGAGTTCCATTTGATATCAATCTTCGGGTTCTCGATGACACGATCGGCCATAATTTTGCTGGCTCGAAACGAGTCGCGACGATGCACGAGGTAAACAACGGAGGCGAATTTGGTCAGGTAAGTGGCCTCTTCCATCGCGCTGTCACCGCCGCCCACCACCACGACGGGCTGATCGCGGAAACGAGGCAGCGCACCGTCGCACACGGCACAGGCTGACACGCCCATGTTCTTGAACTTTTCCTCCGATGGCAGTCCCAGGTAGTTGGCTCGTGCACCGGTCGCAATGATGATGGAATGGCTTTCGAATTCGTCGCCACCCAGTGACTTCAGCTTGAAGGGTCGCTGGGACAGGTCGACTTCGACGATATCGTCCGTCTTGACCCGCGTGCCAAAGTTGGTGGCCTGCTGTCGCATCAGTTCCATCAATTCCGGGCCTGTCACACCACGATGGACATACCAGCTTCCACCGTGGGTTTTCAGGTGCGGTACGTATTCTTCGCGGATTTTGTTCCGCGCACCCACCTCCATGTTGGCCATGTATTTGAACTTGTCAGCCGCAATTGCCGAGCTGATGTAAGGGCCCAGATTACCGAAAGGAAACCCCGGGAAGTTCTCCACTTCCGTTGTCAGCGATAATTGACCGAGCGGCAGAGTGCCCTTTACCCGGTTTTCCTCCGTAAAGGCTCCTTCGTAGACGACTGGCTGAAGTGTTGCCCTCGCTGCATAAATAGCAGCGGTCCATCCTGCAGGGCCTGATCCAATAATCGTGACGCGTTCGGTCATGGTGCCATCTGTTCCTGAAACAAGTTCGCTGTGCGTTTGACGTCCATCTGTCGTCGGGTCGACCGCTGCTTCAGCCCGTCACAATCGGGAACCAGCTGGCAGATCGGTCAGAGCGGGAACTTACCTGAGGATCCGCCCGGGAACAACCTGACCGAGGGGTCCCTGTGTTCGTCTATTCATTCCGGGGAAACCTTCCAGAACATTCTGACGCCTGTACGTTGGGCGATCACGACGACATTCGGCATTTGCATCACAGTCGCGACCATTCCGTTCAAAACAATGGCTTGCTCAGGTTGAAGTCTGCCGAAAGCGGCGAAACAATGATCTCGATGAAGTTCTTTTGTCGATTCCTGACTCTTGAAACAGAGGTCTGAAATGCGTTGGGTCGTGACTGTGTTGTGTGTTCTCGGGATGTCATCGCTTCATGCGGAGATCAAAACAGAGGTTGTCGAGTATAAAGATGGCGATGTGACCCTGCAGGGGTTTGTTGCCTGGAACTCTGACAAGACAGATGCATCGCCCGGAGTCCTGGTCGTGCACCAGTGGACAGGTCTGACGGACTACGAAAAAGGGCGATGCCGGCAGCTGGCAGAACTGGGTTACGTTGCGTTCGCGGCCGATATCTACGGCAAAGGCATTCGCCCCGAAAGTATGCAGGACGCAGCCGCAAAGTCCGGTATTTACAAGAACGATCGAAAACTTTATCGCCGCCGCCTGAATCTGGGGCTGGATCAGCTGAAGGCTCGTCCAGGTGTGGCCGCGAACCAGCTCGGCGCAATTGGGTACTGTTTTGGCGGGACCGGCGTTCTTGAACTGGCTCGGAGCGGCGCGAAAGTCGCCGGTGTTGTCAGTTTTCATGGGGGCCTTGATTCACCGGAACCAGAGGCCGGTCAGAATATCAAGTGTTCGATACTGGTCTGCCACGGTGCAGATGATCCCTTTGTTCCCGCGGCCGACATCGATGCTTTTAAAGCCGAGTTGAATGCTGCCAATGTCGACTGGCAAATGGATATCTATTCCGGCGCAGTTCACTCATTCACACAGTCGATGGCGGGTAACGATAATTCCCGCGGAGCAGCCTACAATAAAAAGGCAGACCTGCGATCCTGGTCGGCAATGAAATCGTTCTTCGACGAAGTGCTGCAATAAACATCGAACTTGCTGATCGATCCTTCCGGGTTGTGAAACGCAGGAAAGCAGCCTGGCACTTGCTGCGCCAGGCTGCTGATTTCGGTGCATTTCCGTTTGACAGTGAAACCGTCGTACTACCGTTCGTGCCACCAAAACTGGTGAAGCAGAACCGTCACGAAATTTTCGTCCCGGTGAATTCTGCTCCCTGGCGATCCACATCGTCTTCAGCATCAGCCTGAACGGTCCTGAGAAAGCCTGCTACGGTCATCGTCTTTTCAAAGTCGACCGCAAGGCTCTGATTGCTGGTCCCCGGTCGCTCCGGGCTGCAACGGTCCCCTGGTCAACGTGTTCCGGCTACCGAATCGGTTCGCAGTCGGACGTCGTTGCTGCTGGAAATCTGACCAGACAAATTCACTGTCGAACTCGCGTAAAGCCGCAGGTCTTCGGAGGCCAGATCAACGGCGGCGATGGAACGGGCGATTTCTGTTTGAACGTCTGCCGGCGCCAATATGGCAGCGTCAACGAGTTCGCCTTCAATTTCATCAAGCTCGTTCATCGCCGATACGGCGGTAATCGTGGCATCCTCTACGGTTCCGTTCAGCGCTGGCGCGAATGATTCCTGCAGAGCGGCCAATTGGTCCTGCGTCGAACGAAGAGTCGCGGCTGCCGTGGCACTCGTTTGGTCGGATGTCCTTCCAATCGTGTCTGAAGCTGCTTTGAGCTGCTGGCTGACTCGGGCAATTGTTGCGGATGTATTCGGTTGAATTCCCTCGACCGTATTTGTCGTTAACAGCGTTGCATAGTCGCGAACGGTCGCCGCCTCTCCAAATACGCTGCTGATCCTGGCACGCACCGGAGGTGCCGCCTGGCGGGCAGCAATCATCATACGCGCCTGAATCATGGCCGCATTTTCACGAACCATCGCCGCGTTGTCTAATTGATCGACGGCCAGTGCCGCGGCCGAGTTGTGCAGACCTTGTGCGTCATTCATCGCGGCCGAAATCTGGGTGTTGACTGTTGCCGTGGCATCTTCAGGAATTTCATTGATGGATGTCATCAGCTTCTGGCTGACCTGCTGCACGGAGACGACCGCCTGTTGAGTGACAGGACCAATGGCGGCATCATTTACCTTAGCCATGGAAGTGATTTCCGACTGCACGGCGATCGTGTTGGCCAGTGCTGCATTGACATCCGTTGAAGCTTGTCCCGATGCCTGCAATCCCAGAGATTCCAGACTGGCTCTTACTTTGCTGGCCTCACTGATCACAAAACGGATCTGGTCCGCAGTGAGACCCTTTCCTGATTCTGCAGCTGCGCTGGTTGTCTTTTGAAGACTGGCAATGCTGTCATTCAGAGATGATACTCGTTCGGTCACCCCTGCAATCCCACTATCGGTCAGTCGGCCGAGAGTTTCAGAAAGGCCCGATACGTGTTGATTCAGCTGACTGACCTGACTCGTCGCTTTTTGAGAGTCGGTCGCTGATATGTTCGCACTAAGATGCTGTGATGCAGGCAGGGTGACATTCAAAGTCTTCTGCACACCACTGCGATTGATGAGCACCGCCACATCGCTCCCGGCGTTCGCGGTTGTGGCAGCCAGAAAATCGTTGCGAGACTGAACGGAAGTCCCATTGATGCTGACAATCTGATCGCCCGTCTTTAAGCCGGCATCTGCTCCGGCAAAACCATCAAAGACTTTCGTGACGGTTACCCCGTCATCATCGACTTTGTAAGCAGTTCCCAGCGCAGATCGTGTTTCACCGTCTGCATCGAGGCTCACCCAATCCTGTTTTCCTTTGCGATCCACCATCACCCAGGCATGACCGGTTGATGATAAAGCGGTTGCCAGATCTGCCTGAAACTGAGCGACTGATTTCACCCACTGACGGTCTACGGCCAGAATTTCGTCGCCCGATTTAAATCCGGCCTTCGCCGCCAGCGTGCCTGCTTTCACCTCTTGTATTTTCAGGCTCTTTCCTGTCGTATCGACAGAAAAGCCCACGTTTCCATTTGCTCCCAGGCCCTGAATCGTTTGCCCGGAAATCACAAGAGGCAGATTCGTGCCATGCAACTTGCTGCCTACTGCAGGAGCCTGATAACGGCTGACCGCGTTTGCGGGACCTGTCGTGGCGGCTGCCGCTGCCCCAACAGACGTCGATGATCTATCGACCGTTTTCCCAACAGAATCGACCGTGCGACCCGTGGAATTGCCGATCTGCCCGGCCGCTCGAGTCGTATTGCCCACAGAATTTGAAGCCTGGTTCGTGAGCCCGCCAATTTGTCCGGTGACCGAATTCAGATTGCCTCCGACAGTCGGCCGGGCAGGATTTGGGACTTGTGGAACACTGCCACCAAGTCCGGGCAGTGAGCCTGTTACGTTCCCTGTTGGGACTCCTTTTCCGCCGGGAATCGTCAATTGGGCCATCGCATCAACTTCCATTGTGAGCAACAGGCCAAGGGCAAGTGTGTTGACTCGCCAGAGTTGAATTTTCCTGTTCGACATCTTTCCTCTCCGCAGTTGAGTCATAGAAGAAGAGGCGACACCATGTCGGCCCCCTCATTACGTTGAGTGATCGTTACGCAAACCTCATACCGGTCGATGGAATCGATCTTCCTGAACGCTTTGTCATGTCGATCAACAGTGATTTCAGCCGATCAACAACAGCCCTTATTTGCGTTGGAGTTGCCAGATCCATTTCCGCAGGTCCGGTTGGGGACGGATACGCCACCGTGTTCTGGAAGCGCATCGACCGGTCTGATTCCCCAGCAGGCAACCGCAGCGATTCATGCGGACAGAAAGACCGAAAGGAAAGTCGATGGCCTGTTCATGCAGGAACGACGCTGCTGAAGTATCGTCCCGGGGTAATGCCGATTGCTCTCAACGGTAACTGGAAGGGTCCGCTGATTCGGCCGCCTGGCTTTCGAGTAAGGATTCAATTACTCAGCACATAAGCCAGTGATCGAGTTGCAGGGAACTGACGGCACACGGTGACGAAAATCGCGAGCATCGGAACGGCAAGAATCGCTCCGCCGAAGCCCCAGAGCCAGGTCCAGTAAGTGATGCTCAGGATGACAATCAGCGGGTTCAGACTCATTGATTTTCCAAGGATCGCGGGTGTAACCAGATTACCTTCGATGGCAGACAGCAACAGATACAGCGCGGGTGCAAGGCAGGCGTAAAGACTGGACTCAAATGAGAACAGGCAGACCAGCAAAAGAACTCCGGCCCCGACTAGTGCACCAAGATACGGAAGGAAGTTGAGCCCCGCTGCCATCGCGCCCCAGAGAGCTGCATTGGGAACACCGACGGCCATGCAGGCAACAGCAACGCAGATTCCGAGGCATGCATTGATCAGGGATACCGTTAACAAATAACGGGATACGCTTTTCTCTACAGCCGTAATCGTTGTACCGCTGTCACCATTCTGAGGTCGCGAAGAAAGCACCTCAGCGATACGCGTCAGAATGGATTCACCCTGAGCAAGAAAAAAGAACGACAGAACACCGCAGAGAATGGTTCCGGCTCCAAGCTGCCACGTTGAACTCAGCATTTCGGACAACAGCGAAGGAGGCTTTACAACGACAGACTGTGGGTCATCAGGATCCCGTTTCTTTGAAGTCGATTGTTCAACAACATCGCTCAGACTTTCAGATGCATCCTGCACAGCTTTCAGTGGAGCCTGAATTGGTTCCAGCTTTCGTTCCAGCTGACGCAGTCGGAAGCCAATTGGGGCTCGATTTAACCAGGCAGATGCCGGAGCCAGCAATTCAGAACTGAGCCATGCGGTGAGCGCGATGAACACTGCCAGTGTCATCAGGGCAGCGATCGATTCGGGGATCCTGAACATTGACAGGCGGCGAACGATGGGACGCAGGGCGAGCGCGATCACCATGGCTGCGGCTACCGGAAGCATAATAGCTTCTGCCAGGTGAAGAAAATGCGTTAGTGCAAGCAACGAAATGCACGCGAGGAACCAGGGAACGAGTGGATGGGTCGGTCTTGATGAAAAAGGCTGCCAGGTGAATCGCTGTCCCGTTTCCTGCACTGGTGATGCGGGCATGTTTTCGTTGCAGACGATCATCTTAACCTCGTTTCATGCGACGGACAGCTTTCCGTATTCACTGTGCATCTCGTCGGCCTGGTGTAACGTAAGGGAGAACGAGACAGCGCTCGCCTACCAGGGCTTGATTTTCCAACCGACGATGATGCCGATGCCAAGACACCAAAGTGCGGCGACATCGGGTTTCTGACCAGCGTACCTGCGCAGATAGCACATCAGATCATTTGCCGGGCGCAGTTCGTTTGTTCGAACGGCACGACGTGTATTGGCTTGAGTACTACCGAAAGGTTTGGTTGAGGCATTGGCGTTTACGTTCATGTTCGTTTTCCTTTTCCGGGATAACAATTTCCGGGATAACAATGGATCCGGTTTGGCTGCCAATCATCAGGCATCAGGTGCTCTGAGCGTATCAGTTGCCCGTCAAACGCTTCTTCAGCCACAGAACATTGCGATTGAGTTCGGCTATGGAGCGTGACAGAGGCTGCAGTTTTCCGTGGAGTGCCCTGTACCCGAAGATTGCCATTGTGGAGGCAGGGACAAGACCGACGGCCAGTGCGACGACGAAAGCAGAGAACCACATGGGCCAGGCCTGCCACGCCGACAGGCCTGAGGCAAGACCGAATAACAACAGTGGCAGACAGGATAACCCCAGAATAAGTCCAAGGATGATGCCAAGCAGGGGCAAGACGGTACCTGTGCGTACCAGCATCCAGTCGTGCTTCAAGAGCTGCCCCTGTAATTCCAGGAGCGTAATGCTGTCGTGAACAAGGTTTCGAATGCCCGGGCGGGATTTCGTGTCGTGGTCTGCATTCGACTGTGGAGCGATGCTGTCCATGGCGTTGTCACCTCCTTCGCTTCATGAAGAAGCCCATACAGATGCCAAGAGCGGCTCCTGCGATCAGTACCGCCATGGGATAGTTTCGCGCGGTCTGCCGGACCTTCAGGCTTGCGGCTTCGAGAAGCTCCTGACTCGGATGCAGCGAGCGCGTTGGCAGGGAGCCATCCAGGCTTTCTCCATCGCTCTGCGGTATCCGGTGCTTGATTCGGTTAATCATTGTTCTCGGTTCCTGTTGAACGGCAGGGGCGACCTGAAGCATGCTTGCTCTGCTTCGGGTAACTGCCACCGGACTTTGATGCCATCTGTGAAGCGACGTACTGAATGCCGTGGGCAACCACGGATCGGATCAGCATCGAAGAAATCGAACGAAGAACAGTGCCTGCAGGACCGGTTTCCGGCGTCGCCGATCCCGATGCCTTTGCGGATGCTTTGTGGGTATCCCCGGAATCGGTTCCTGCATCCTTCCGACCGACCGATGGAACTGTAAGGTACCCGGCGAAAGCAGATAAAGACGCGCTGAGAATGGGCGCCCTGGCTACGAGGCATCGCCAGTCGGTGACCTCCTGAGCCTGCCTGACAATGCCGCTCAGGTCACGATTGATTTCACGCCGAATCGCGGACATCTTCTGGCAGATGGCGTCGCCGTCGGAGTCTGTTTCTAACAGCGGCGAGTTTTTCATGACCGTCTATTTCCCAGCGTCAGACCCAGCACCGCGCCGGCGATCAGTCCGGCGCCGAAGCAGACCGCGATGGATTCGCCGGGCCGCCGCTTGATGGTCTCTTTCGCTGAAGTCAGGCCGTCCATTACCGCCGCCTGGGCTGCGTCGTATTGTTCATTCGCTGCTTCGTTGAGGCAGGCTGCATTTGAACGCAGTCTTTCGGCAGCCGAGTGAAGCATCGAGGCTCCATCATCAATCGTGGCTTCGACAAACGCTTCGATGCTTTCCTTTGATTCACCCGTTCGCTTCTGAACGATGCCGACCAGACGGTCAAAACTTCCCTGTACAGCAGCAAGATCGTCGTCTGTCAGCTTGCCCCATTTTTCCTTCATCGCACCCTTGATGATGTTCCAGTGTCCGCGTAATTCCTGTTGGCTGATCATTGTGTTTCTCCATCTGTCTGAGCATAAGAGGTGAATTCACACCTTTGCGGTGTGACTGCCAGACTTCGAATGCAGCAACTGTGCCAAAGTCGTTTCGCCGCAGAAACCACGGCGTTCTGGGGATGAGGAATGGGAACGATCGGGGTGTGAACGACCGCGCTGGTCCTCCATCGTTCGAAAACCTGGTATGCCCGACAGTTCGGCAAAAGCGTTCGGTTACAACGCAAATTCAGAGATTTGTCGTCCCGGTCCTGGAGTTGAAAGATCCACCCCGGGGCTTTGGCACGCCGATTGTATTACGACGACCAAAGCACGATGACTCAGGCATGCCCGTGACCCTGCGGCGGATTCAGCAGTCCCTGAAGAAAGGAACCTGATGCATCAGGCAGGGATCGTGAATGGCGGTCGGAACCTGCTTCATTCACGTTTCGGGTTGCTGTCCGATTGGTCTTCAACGGCTCGTCATGTCAGGCCAGCAACCTGCAACGCAAGTGTGTAGATGGAATAGGTATCCAGAACCTGATCATTTGACTCAAACAGTTGTCGGACCGCTCTTTTATGGACTTTCATTTTCAGGCCGCCGACACCGAGAGCTCCGTAGCAAATAACGCCCGAGTGATCCGTGGCCTTGTCTGTGACGCCGACGTCAGCGATTCCAACTGGAGGGACGGCATTCAGATCAATAGCGACCTGCAGGACAGACAGCCGCTGCAGAGCACCTTCCGGCAGGAAGCACGTCCCGGCTGCTCCGGCTGCTACAAGAAGGTTCTTGTTCTGAGACACCTGTTCGAATTCATCGTGCGAAACTGCGACCGCTGGTGTCAGACGAGCATTTGGTAAGCGCTGAAGGATTGCGTTGCAGGCTGCCTGAGCTCGATCCATTGTGCGGGAGACGATTGTTACGTGAGCTTTCTCCATGGCGAGGAGTTCTGCAACTCTCAGCCCGACCGGCCCGGTTGCTCCAAGAACAACTGCTGAAGCATCAGCAAGTGGAATGTGCTTCTTCGCCGAAGCGATTGCCGCTGCCGCTGTCGTGTTGCAGCCATTCGAATCCATCATCACCGAGACTCGCATCGGTCCGAAGAAGATCGACTGCACTTTTTTCATCAACCGTTCGGCATCGGCAACCTGACTACCACCGACAAAGATCGCCGTATTCTTCAGGTCTGCAGGTCCCCGGGTGAACATGGTGCCATGGATGAGGCCTGTCACGTTCTCGCACGTCACGCTACCGTAGCTGAAGAGCTGTTCGACATCCGAGTCAACAGCGACAACCCGGTCAAAGACGGCTGGATGATGGTCGGTATCGAGCTGAACGAGAATCTTGTTCATGATTGAGCCTATGGATTCCTTTTCGTGATGAGATACGCTTTGATCCGGCAGTTTACCGTTCTGATTCGTTCCTCACACCCATCTGCGTGATTGAACCTGCTGTGCCGGATACTGCCGCAATTCTGGGATTCGCTCTGGCCAGCTTTTGCATTTCGGTTTCGCCAGGCCCAAGTTGGCTGTACGTGATTTCGACGACTGTTTCATTCGGAATCCGCCATGGGCTGGTTGCCGTGGCCGGAAACGGAACGGGCATCCTGTGTCATGCCACTGCAACATCAATGGGGCTCGCACTGCTGGTAAAGCAATCTGCGACGGGATGGATGTTGCTGAAGATGGCGGGAGCTGCCTGGCTGATCTGGCTGGGAATAAAGTTGCTTCGACAAACCCGCCTGCCTGCCGACTCCAAGCCGAAAATGCGATCTGGTTCTCTGTGGCAGACATGGAAGGATGGCTGTCTTGTGAATCTGCTGAACCCAAAGGTGCCGGTGTTGATGCTGGCGCTGATGCCGCAGTTTGTGGATGTTTCGAGTGGTCAGCTGCGAAGCCAGATTTTTCTGCTGGGTTGCGTCCATCTCTTGATTGCCAGTGCCATTCTTGGCACGTTGGTTTTCATTTCTTCCGCCAGCGCTTCGCGCGCAGATCAATCACAATGGTTTCAGACCTGGTTCCAGCGGGGCGCAGGTTTTGTCATGATAGTCCTCGGCATTCTTCTGGCATGTGAACAGGGGCCGTCCTGATTTTTGCCGTCAGCCGAAACACATTACGGGAACTTTGATTGTGCGGGCGTCCGAAAGGAACCACCCCACATTCGATGAGGACAGAAAGGCGAGGCATGCGATCACCACATTTCACGCATCTTCACAGTCGAAGAACCGCCATCGGCTCGATTACGCGGCTGATGACCGCAAGCGGTTTGGCGACGCTCCTGAAAGGAACACACGTGATGGCTTTTGACTCGACCGATCTGGAGAAGCAGGTTTCCAGGGCCCTTGATGTGCTGGCGATGTCCGTGGAAAAGAAGCAGGTACGGGCCGCAAGTCTGTTTGTGCAACAGAAGGATCAGCAGTTTCAGGGGCATTTTGGTGCGGCGAAGTCCGAGGATGCTTCTTACCTGCTCGGGTCAATCTCGAAGCCGATTGCATTAACCGCGCTGATGCGATTGTACGATCAGGAGTTATTTCAACTGGACGATCCGGTACAGAAACATCTGCCTGAATTTGTGGGCGGCGATCGAAGCCGGATCACAGTTCGTCATCTGCTGACGCATGTCTCCGGGTTGCCGGATCAGCTGCCCAACAATGCGCAGCTTCGGGCAAGTCATGCAAAGCTCTCCGACTTTGTCGCCGGTGCGATGAAGGTGGATGTTGGATTTGAACCAGGCACAAGGTACGAGTACTCAAGCATGGGCATTCTTCTTGCGGCTGAAATTGCACAGCGGCTGTCCGGTCTTGATATCAGACGCCTTGTGAACGAAACAGTGATTGCACCCCTGGGTATGCAGAATTCGGCGTTGGGTAAGGGCCGGCTTCGCGATGATCAGATGATGCAGTGTCAGACCGAGTTCGGCGCCGTTGAATCTGGCGCGGGGGCGCCAGACGCGAAGAAGTGGGACTGGAACAGTGATTTCTGGCGAAGTCTGGGAGCACCCTGGGGCGGCCTGCACGCATCCGCAAAAGATGTCGGATTGTATCTGGGTTCATTTCTGGCTCCTGACGGCCGTGTTCTGAAGCCTGAGACCGCCCGCATGATGGTCCGCAACCACAATCCTGCGGGTCTGGAGTCGCGAGGGCTGGCATTTGATGTGGCGATGGAATCCCACTGCGAGAGATGTTCCGGGGAGACGTTCGGACACACAGGATCGACCGGAACAATTGCCTGGGCGGATCCTCATCGAGACCTGATCTGCGTCGTGCTGACAACTCTTCCTGCGCGGGCACTGCCCAACGGAGAACATCCAAGACAATTGGCCTCCAATCACATCGCAGCAGCTCTGTAAAGGCAACTGGACGGACTGTCTTTGGCTCAACCGTCTTTGGCTCAACCATTGCGGCGGCAGCAGGGATCGGAAGCGGTTTCTTAACCCGTTGGAAAACAGTGGTCAGTCGTCGTCATCGCTGGCGGCTTCTAACAAATCGATGAACTCGTCAGATAGTCCGGCCTGCCTCCTGGCGTCCCGCTGGAACAATGTTCCGCGTGCTTTTGATGGACGAATGGGCCAGCGAAGACTGGCTCTCCAGGCGTCCCAGTCGGATTGTCCCGGCGGTTTGAGCTGTCGCAACCAGTGCAGGCCGAATTCCACGTGGCGAATTTCATCCTTATGGATGGCCCTCATGATGGCCGCGCTTCGGCGGTCGCCAGCCGCCACGAAATACTGTTCAAATTCAACACTGTGATCCAGGTTAGCGCCTTCGAAGACCAGTGGCAAACCAGCGCAGTACTCCATGATACTGGTGTATTCCTGAGCTTTCTGCCAGATCCACGCGTTCACGGGGTAGTCTCCGAACTGGATCCCCAGTTCCTCACAACGCTGGACGTGCATGCGAGTGTGACGCTGCTCATCAAACATCACGTGAGCCATTCCCATACGGAATTCGGAAGGAGCATCGGGGAAGGCGAGCAGGATCATCGCCATCACCTCCAGCGCCTGGAGTTCGTGATTTGCCATGATGTGGTGGGCGATGGCTCGCTTTGCCGGATCGATCAGGGCCGCTGCCTTGGGCATTGGCGGGGCTGTTCGGCGTTTTCCGAACTGGAGGTTCGGGGGCCGGGTCGGTTTTTCAACGCGGTGAGGTTCGCCGGGACATACATCCGAGAGCGGCTCTGTGATCCGGGTGATTTTTTCGGCCAGTGTTTCCGTCAACAGGACTTGTTCCGCGAATGTGCGCAGTTCCATAAATTCCACTAGCCTGCATTCCGACTGGATGCGGAGGAATCGCGGAATTGTCGGAGGTCCTGAGCCGTCATCGAGCCGCTGTGGATGGCGGTTGCGACGAGCGCGCTATTGGCCCCCGCTTCTTCCAGTTGCATCAGGTGTGTGGTAGTTCGAACTCCACCACCGGCAGTAATCTGAGCGTCGGGCAGTTGCCGCCGCAGTTCACGGCAGGAGTCCAGTGTCGAAAGGCCTCGTCCTGTCCCCACGGCCGACAGATCCAGCAGAATGAACTGGTCGATTCCTGTTTCAGCGACCATCAGGCCAAGCTGAGTGGGCGAAACATCCCGCCAGGATGAGTTCCTTGTGACCAGATGGCCGGCTTTCAGATCAATACTAAAAATGAATCGCTCTGACCCGTATGTGTCGATGATCTGTCGAAGCAGGTCGATGTCTTCGACGGTTTCAGAACCAAGGATGATGTGATCCGGCTGAAGTTCCAGCAGTCGACCAACGTCATCCGTTGTTCGAACCCCAACGTCCACCAGAATGGAAGCTCCCACCTGGCGAAGCTTGATCAGCAGATCGACATTGACCGGGCCTCCTTCCAGCGCGTCGATGTCGGCGATGTAGCATCGTTCGATGCCGAATCGCCGTTTCATCACGGTTAGAATTCGAACGGGGTCACTGCTGTCTGTGATCGCGCTTTGCACCGGGCGGTAGAACTCACGAAGGCCACCGACTGCATGGACGGCCTGACCGTCCTTGATATCAATCACCGGAATGACGTGCATAACATTGAGTCCACAAGTGTTCAAATCAATCGGTAATGGCCGGTTTCAGGCTCTGAGTGAATCAGGAACTATGAACTGGCAGGTTCGTCTGGTCTCGAATGATCGCCCGAATCGGAGGCATTTGCTGTCGGTTCAGGGACTGTCGGTTCGGATGAATTGTCCTGGATGTATGACTTTTCTTTGTAGAAATAGCCAACGGGGATGAAAAGAATCGCGGCGTAAAACGCTGCTTTTGTCCAGAAGTCGAAGTAAGCAGCACCTTCAAGCTTGTCCTGCCCACCAACTGTAATGTCGTAGTCGACGACGGTTTTTGCGTTGTTTCCGCGGGCCTTCTCAACTTCATCGCGGCCCTCTGGTCCCTTGACTTCGATGATGCGTTTCTCCAGCCAGTCATATTCTGCCGGCGCTTCTGTGGATCCCGTGCTGGCTCGACTGACCGCGCCCACAAGGACGACGTCCCATTGTGTCTGGGGTGTTTTATCTGCACCTGCTGTCGCGATGCGGAATTGATTCCTCGTAATTTGCTGATATTTGAGGGCACCGCCGAAGGAGTCCCGGAGTTCGTCGATGATTTTTTGTCCTTCGCTGTCCGATGGCAGGGCGCGGCCTTCATCATCTGCTGCTGAGTTCATGAAGGCTTCCTGAATCCGATCGGCTGCCGTGGTCAGAACAGTGTTGTCTGTGGTGCTGACAGAGGTCATGCGGCCGTAGTCATCAAAACTCAGCTGTATGTCATCTTCGGTCCCGGCTTTCCCGTCGACTCCAAAGACGTTGATGGCTTTGCCGGGTTTGTCGCTGCCTTCAATGGCCGTTTCGGCCACCGACAACTTCCAATTGCCCAGAGTGGTATCGCTGGACACATCCAGTGAAGAAACCTCTGACGCGATCTGGTTCACACCGGGTGTCTGGATCGAATGGTTGACCCAACCTGTAAACAAGTTGCCTGCCGAAACGGAAAAGAGCCAAACGGCCATCACGACCGATTTCATGGTTTTTGGCGCCTGAGTGTAAGAGAACTCCAGGCCGGTGATTGAAATCATGATTTCTGCGCTGGTAAGCACCAGGTAGGCCCAGAGTTGCCATGCAATCGAGGGCGTTTCTCCCTGATCGATTAGACGCTGAGCCATCGTGATCAGGAGAAAGCTGGTGGCTGTCAGAAACAATCCGATCGAGATTTTACGGATCGGTGTCAGTTTGAAGACCTTGTCCACAGCCGGGTAAATCACAAACTGGAACAAGGGAATCAGTGCCATGACGAGGATCGGATTGACGACCTGAATCTGAGATTCGAGCCATTCAACACCGAGGAAGTTTCGATCCATGTTTTCGGCCTGAAGGACCCAGGATGAGCCGGTCTGATCAAACATTCCCCAAAAGACTGCCACGAAGGCATAAATAATGGTCAGCTTCAGCACCGCCATGATGCCTTCTTTGCTGAACGTTTCTTTGAAGAAATTCATGCCGCCGGGGGGGACATGGATGAAGACATGCCGCCCCATCCAGAACAGAAGTGTTGCCAGTGCCATCAGCACTCCGGGCACACCAAAGGCAACGTGGGGGCCGTACCATTTGAGCAGTACGGGCGTCAGGGCTGTCGAAACAGTCGATCCGAAATTGATGGAAAAGTAGAACCACTGGAAGACCTTGGTCATCAAATGGCTGTTTTTCCTTCCAAACTGATCACCGACATGTGCAGAGACACATGGCTTGATGCCCCCGCTGCCGAATGCGATCAGGAACAAGCCCGCCAGTAACCAGCCGGATGGCGTCATTCCTGGTCCGCCCATTAACGCCAGGGCAAGATGACCGATGCAGTAGACGATTGAAAGCCAGAGAATCGTGCGGTACTTGCCAACAAAGATGTCGGACAGAAGTGAGCCGAAGACCGGGAAGAAATAAGTCGCCGCAACAAAGTTGTGGTAGACCTCGTTGGCAGCCGCACCGGTCATTTCGGGCCCGGTTTGATTTTCGGACATCAGGTGAAGATACCTGGTCATGAAGACAACCAGGATGGTCCGCATCCCATAGAAACTAAATCGTTCGGCTGCCTCGTTCCCGATGATGTATTTGACGCCGCGTGGCAGTCCTGTTGTTTCTTCGGGGACGCTGAGGTAGTTGCTGGACATTCAAAAACGCTTTCAATAACGATGACAGCTGCTGATTTCAGCATTGCGAATTAAAAGGGCCAGTCTGCTCCGAGTGCCTGTTTCTGGAGAGCCGTTAACTGCCGGATCCCGTCTGTTGCCAAACCCAGTTGGGCCTGCAGTATTTCATAGTCAAAGGGTTCGCCTTCGGCGGTGCCCTGCACTTCGATGAACTTACCGCCACCCGTCATCACAACATTCATGTCGACTTCGGCGGTGCTGTCTTCGATGTAATCCAGGTCCAGTACAGGTTGGCCATTCACCACACCAGTACTGATGGCCGCGACATTGTCTTTTAAGATGGGTCGATCTGAAGGAAGCTGACGCACAGCTTCGCAAAGAGCAATGAAGCCACCGGTGATGCTTGTCGTTCGTGTGCCGCCATCCGCCTGCAATACATCGCAATCGATGACAATACTGTTCGCGCCAAGGGCTTCGAAATCGACGACGGCCCTCAGACTGCGCCCGATCAACCGCTGAATTTCTGTTGTTCGCCCATCGACCGATTTACGGTCCCTCTGTTTCCGCGGTGCGGTGCTGCCTGGCAGCATGTTGTATTCAGCGGTTACCCAGCCCAGGATTGGGTCGTTTTCTGTTCTGGGTCGACGCCACGGGGGCAGGTTGTTTTCGACACTGGCCGTGCACAGCACCATGGTCTGACCGCATTCGATCAACACACTTCCAGCAGAAGACTTTGTGAATCCCCGGCGAATATTGAAGGGACGAAGCTGGTTAGTCTGTCGATTGTCGTGACGTGGCATAGACTCAGGCTCAGTGAAGAAACGAGGCAGGCTTTGTGTTTTGGCTCAATTGCCACCTTGCGGCAAGTGGAACCTGACTATTTTTTGAGCAGCCAGGCAAACAATCCTCGTGCCAGATGCATTCGGTTTTCGGCCTGCCGAAAAACAATGCTGTAGTCCGCATCCATCACTTCATCCGTCACTTCCAGTCCGCGTTTTGCCGGAAGATCGTGCATAAACTTCACGTCCTTCGGAGCGTGACGCATCAGTTCCTGGTTGACCTGAAATGTTGCGAAAGCCTTCTTTCGACGTTCTGCTTCATCTTCCTGCCCCATGCTGGCCCAGACGTCCGTATAGACAACGGTCGCAGAAGAGACCGGAGTGATGGGGTCATGCGTGACTGCCGTCTGATGATTCGGATAGTGGTCGGTCAGCACCTTCATGAATTCCGCGGGGAATTCAAAGCCTCTGGGAGCAGCCAGCGTCATCCTCATGCCGCTCATTGCTGCAGCAATTGCCAGAGACATCGAAACGTTGTTTCCATCACCCACGAAAACCAGGTGCTGGTCACGCAGGGTACCGAAGGTCTCACGAATCGTCAGCAGGTCGGTCAGAGCCTGACAGGGATGTCGATCGTCCGAAAGACCATTGACGACAGGGCAGTTGGAATGGCGAGCAAAATCAACAATCAACTGATGCGAGAATGTCCGCATCGTGATGATATCGCTGAAAGAACTCAGGACTCGAGCGACGTCCGAAAGCGACTCTCGGCCATTCAGTCCGGCTTCGGCCGTTGTCATAAAGATGCCTGTGCCACCCAGATTTGCCATCGCAGCTTCAAAACTGTTCCGCGTTCGCAGTGATGGTTTTTCGAACAACTGAGCCAGGACCCGCCCGGGAAGCAGTTGCGGACGTTCGCCTTTCTGGTAAAGGCTCTTCAGCTCTGTCGCTCGGTCCAGGATTTCAAACAGCTGTCCTGGTGTCAGGTCAAATAGAGAGATGAGGTGTTTCATGGACATCCCGAAAAACAAAAACGACTGAGCGGTCCCTGTCAGGAACGACTCAGCCGGAGACGTATTGAAGGGGCGAAGTGTCTCAACTTTCCCTGCTGAGGTTAAGTCCGGTGTTCAAAAAATTCGTATCCCGCCACCATCCCCCAACACCGGCAAAAATCGCCGAAGCGTCCGTGAGGGCCAGTTTTGGGCATAGTCGGGCGATGGCTGGAGGTTAAATGGCCTGCGAATCCCTCGCTGGTCGCTGTCGACACAGCCCAAAAAACCAGAGCGAAAGGAATAATCGCTACAGATTCCCAAATTGCCAGACCGATACTACCGACAAGACCGTCATGGTGCGCGGAGTCTGTCGATGTGTATCGACGGGTTCAAATGTGCATCCGGACGTGGAAAGCCACTGTCGCAAGAGCCTCGACGGCTTCTGAAGGATGGATCAATGCGGATTCGGCACCTACTTACTTCTGCTGTGCCTGTAATGGTAATGCTGTTGACGAGCCTTTCAGCGCAGGCTCAATACGGTATGCCGAGTCCATCAGTCGGGCCGGCGTACTTCAACGGCTCACCCGGCTCCAGCGGAGTTGCACCGTCGCAGTTTCGGCCGAGTCCCGGAATTTCGCCTTTCGACCATATGTTCGATCAGACTTACAACAGCAACGGAATGTGGTTTCGAAACCAGACAAATGGTTTCGGCCCGTTCAACCACCCGCGAAAGTGGTCCTTCAACGTTGACTACACGCGAACAAAGACCAGAAAGCTGGCCGGATACATTGGGGCTGACAATGTTCAGACCTACCTGCAGCAAAACGACCCGGAGAATGACGGTGTCGTGACTGATGACTCCTTCTATCCGTATTTCGATGCCGCCCCGGCCAGCATCATCCCGCAGCTTACGAACAGCGGTATTCGATTGAGCGGTGGTTTTGACAACATTGACGGCTCCGGTTTCATGTTTCGAGCCGGATGGATGGCGGAGCGAACCGGTACCTTCAACGCCAGGGCTGCAGAACAGGCAAAACGAGTTGCCCTTGCGGACACCCTGCGAATGAACCGAACCGGTTTCAGAGAAGACCGATCGGGATTCAATCTGAACGGCCTTGATGATCTGTTTATTACAGAAACCTACCTGCTGGCTCCGGGCACTGTTTTTGATACGGCTGGTAATCAGATTTTTGCGAGAGCTCCGTCGTTCGGGACAACCTTCGACATCCTTGATCGCACTGTCATGAATCTGTACGGGCTGCCCATCCAGTACGGCTTTAACAACCTCTCACCGCAGCAGGGTTCAACGGTACCGTTTGACCTGCAGTATCTTGTGGAACATCGCCTGCAAACTCTGTACGCCGATGGCGACTGGGCTTTTGCACCGATCCTGGATCGTCGCGGCTTGACTGTTCGACCCATTGTGGGAGCTCGCTACACCTACATTGATGAAGGCTTTGGGTTTCGAGGAGCTTCGACGCTGTTGAGTTACGCTGGAAACGGCGACAACGATACTCCGATAACAGGTAAGGTGTTTCCCGTGAAGAACGGCGTGGACGAAGACGGCGACGGTATTCCGGACAACCCTGACGAAGAAGCAGCGACGACGTTTGTCGCCCCGATCGGTGTCGATGGTCTGGTTGCATACTCCCATCTGAATGCCGATGTAAGAACACATCTTGCTGGTCCTCAGATTGGTATGCAGTACGAAGTGGGCGACCGGAGTGGTGTTCGAATCAGTGGTGCAACACGGCTTGGTGCCTTTGCGAATAACGAAACCATTACCGTGTCCGGTGATAACATCGGAGATTTCATCGGCGTCGAAGTCACACCTGACCCGATCACTGGTGCCAACATCGCGACTGACATGTTCGATACGAATATTGCCAACGGGCCGACCCTGAACGCCTTCCGCGATACTCGCCGAAGCACTCACATCTCTCCGATGTTTGAACAGACATTCAATGCAGACATCCCACTGTTTCGAAATGTGCCTGTGCTGAAAGACATGTGGCAGCTGGATGATGCGAAACTGAATCTGGGATGGACGTTCGTCGCCATTGGTGAAGTTGCAGACCCCCAGGAATCTGTGAACTGGACCTCAAGCCCGATTTTTGGAATCACGCCAACAGCCCGGCCTGAGAGACATACCTTCTACCAGAATACGTTTAACATCGGTATCAACTGGAACTACTAAACAGTCCCTGATGGTGCACCGAATTCACCGACCAGCTGGAGAAAGCGATAATGCTCCAGCTGGTCGCGTTCATTCAGCAGTTCTCTTTCAGCGGAATGAGCTGGCATTTCTGTGAATCTTCCGAACCGGACCCCCCGGACCTTCTGGTGGAATTCCTTCCGGCCCGACTGACTGGGGGGTGGCACTTTCACTCGATCGATTCCGATTATGCTCGTCCGTCGTTTGAATCCATCCGGCACAGAACAATTTGCGACCTTCCTGAGTCTGATCCGAGAGGACGCAAATGTTGATCCTCCCAAAGAACTCTTGACCGACCCCGGTCATTCAACTCCGCTGGATGTGGAAGTGGATGCCGAGCCACGGCGGTTTCACTCGAGGTTTGAAGTGGGTGAGCATCTGGCAAGAATCCTGCGAGGGGATTCTGCTACGCTCAGAAACGATGCCGGATTCTGGAACTGGCTTTCACTTTGCTGGTTTGATGAACTTTGTCCGCACGTTCATGATCAGCGCCAGCCTGGTGAACAGGCTCGATGGATTGTTGAGCTGGAGAATCCTCGGAAGGCATGTCGGCACTTTCTCGCAGGCCCCTTTCAAATCTACTGGGCCCATCGCGATAACCCCCGCCGCGCGCTGTCGCTGCTTTGTGGTTCGCTCAGTCAGCCTGGTCCGCTGGTGACAACAATCGCAGCCAAGCCCTCTCTGGTGACCTGCAGGGCGGTTGTCGGAGCCGCGACTCGGCTGTACTACAATCATGCAACCGGAAAAAATCGCACGGGATTGACCGCAAAAACACCCGGCAGCCCGAAACGTTTTGCTGACATCCTCAGCCAGCTTGACCTGACCTGGGATCTGCATTCGCTGAGTGTCGAGGAACTGCTGGACTTGCTGCCACCGGAATTCGACCATTTTCACCGGAAGGACCCACCAGCGTCCTCGGGTCCAAGGCAATTGTCACTCCTGGACTAACCTAACAGCCAGTTGAGAAACGGACTGGCTTGAGCAGGAGACCTGAAAACACGATGGTGTCCAGTCGTCCTGCGTACCGTCCCGGTTTTTCAACGGACAGCGAACGTCACTCCCGGGCACAGTCTGACGAGCCTGACCGGAATGTGGTGGTGTATCACAGACGCCGGATATCACGGCCAGATGAATATCACAGGTAAATATCACAGGTAAATATTACAGGCAAATATTACAGGCCCGAAACGAAAATGGGCACCGGTGTGATACCGGTGCCGCGAGGGGACGCATCAATTAACCAGGGGAAGGGAGAAAGAGACAGGTGGGAAGAGAGGGGGAAAGGATGAAGAGGCACTTCAAGGGAGACAGGAATTGATGAAGTGCCGGTTGTCTCAGAGGAAAGTCGATGCGGTTTTTGAGCAGCGGGGAGCTGCCCGCGTAACAGTGTTCGGACTACTTGTTGTCTGCCAGAGAAAGCTTCGGGTCGCTGGAACGTCGATCCGAAAGGCGGCTCTCGTTGTAGGCACGAGCAACGTTCGTTCGACGCCAGCCAGTGGCTGAAGCCGTGCGAGCAGAGGTTGCTTCCTGCTTACGTTCGAAGCCGACGGTGTTGACTGGCTTCCGCTGCAGTTGAGCCGATGGAAAGAGCGGTAGTTCGTTGTTGGTTTCCGTAGCCGGGTCATCCCCTGGAAATGGACGTTCGAGGGAGGATCCACGAATCGGGTCCTCTGTTCGCTTAAAGCTGCTGTCGCTGGAACGAGGGTCTTCCGGAAATGGAACATTCTCTGTGGTTCGAGTCGAGCTGGATCCTCCACCAATAGTATCCGGCTTCGGTCCAAGGGCGGTTCTGGGTGCTTCCTCGATGATGGTTCCACCGAAGGCTGTCATCGCGCCACCGTAGTAGGGCGAATAAGCTGTGACGGGACCGTATCCACCACCATAGGCGACGGAAGTGCCAATGGGCACGGTGCGATAAGCCGTCTGCGGCCGCATGACGGTCACTTCTTCCTTGCGGTAAGCGAGCTTCTGCACAGGAACCCGTTCGACTTTCTTTTCAGCGACCATCTTCGTTTCGCTGACTGTGACGCGGCGAGTCCCCTGAACGGCAACCTGGCGAGTGACCGGCACGGTGCATGCCATCATGTTCGGAACGTATTCTCGCGATGTGGTGTAGTTAGGCATGAACGCGGTCTGCATTGAGTAGCCGGTTCGATTCAGCCACCCAATCACGCCGGGGCGAGGATCAACCTGGCAGGGCGAACATCGCATGATGGGTTGATATCGTGTGACCCAGCGACCGGCATCACGATTCACCGTGCGATACTCGGTTACGTTCTGGTACGACACTGTCGGCACTTCAACTTCGCGTTGTTGTGTGACAGGTCGCATCACGGTTACTTCGCGCTCTTCGTACGATGTTTCGTAATAAGGACGCTCGACTGTTTGCTTTTCACGAGTGTAGGTCGTGACCGGCACCGTCTGGTAGCAAGTCTGCATTACCGGTTGAATCGGTGTGCACGACGCTGCACCATAAGAAACGGGAGCAGGTGCGTAAGACACCGGAGCTGGTGCGGCAGTTCCACAACTTGAACAACCGCTTCCAGGATAGTACTGACCGACAGCAGTCGAACTGCTGCCAACAACCAGGGCCATGGCCACACTTGTGGCTAACGAGATTCTTCTGGACAGCATGAGCTTCTTCCCTGAAGAAGGTGTCACAAGCGCGCAGTCAGACAGTCCGTGCCTGTTTAGCGCGAGCGGGTGAGAAGACCGGTCCTTTGCTGGTTCAGTGTCGCCGTGCGATGGCGAGAATCTGAGATCCATCAAAGGATGATGAAAGGTAGGTTTGGCTGAACAATTCGTCCGGAGATCACCGGACCAGACGTCCCGCCTGAACAGCAGAAAGGTGTTTGGAAGAGCAACCAAGCGGCTCATTTTGCCGACCGATCACTCGCGTGAGGCGGTGATGTAATCCAAACCGAAGAAATGGGTCAAGACCTGTTAAAGTTTGAAACCGGATTCTTCGACGACCAAATCGAAATGGACTTCCGGACGACAGATTTGCATGGCTCTTTCGGCACATTCTGCCGCTGGCATCAAAACGATGCTGTTCATGCCGGTTCAAATACGGTCCTGGTCGTAATCTGTCGGCAGAAAACCGACTTATTTCTTGCCCATGGCTCGCTGTTGCCGGAAGAACTCCTGCAAAATCGCGCGACAGTCTTCCATCATCACGCCACCCAGAACAGCTGACTGGTGGTTGAGTCGGACGTCCGATGTAATCTGAAACAGAGAATGGCAGGCCCCGGCTTTGGGATCACTGGTTCCAAAAACAACATACGGAATTCGGGACTGCACAATGGCCCCCGCGCACATGGGGCAGGGTTCAAGCGTGACATAAAGCGTGCAGTCCAGTAATCGCCATGACCCCAGTACTTCTGCAGCCTGAGTGATCGCAATCATCTCCGCATGCGCCGTGGGATCGTTCAGCATTTCGCGCTGGTTGTAAGCTTCCGCAATCACTCGTTCCTGATGAACAATCACTGCACCAACCGGAACTTCATCCTGATCAAACGCCATGACCGCCTGGTCCAGTGCTTTCTTCATCCAGTACTCATGTGGCGCTAATGGGTTGATCGGAAGAAGGCCTGTCACTGATACGACTCTCCAGAAAAGAATGGTCCTGAAATACAGATCGGGACAGCCCGGAAGCGTACTGACTTTGTAAGAATTGCAACGGGAGATCGTTGTAAGAAATTCAAATTGCGCGGGTTTGATGGAAGCCCGTGAGAACATTTCAAAAACGTGCCAGCCTGTTCCTGGATTGCTAAATGCTTTGCACAAATGAATTTGCGTCGGGTCTTCTCTGATCGGTCGACGATTGCCGCGGTCAAAAAAGAGTTTTTGGCATCGAGGTTGCTTAATAGTTCCGGCGAGAGAGAGACACGGGCTCGGAGATGAGATCCCTTGAGCCCGCTATCGGCAGCCTTGAGAAAGCGGCCGAGTTGAAGAGAGAGAAGGTTCGCCTGAGAAACGAACCTGGAGAGAGAATGAGAGACAGAGCGATCCGCCTTTGTGGTCGCTCTTCAGAAAAAGGCCATCGGCATCAACCAGATCCGATCGGCCTTTTTTCATGCGCGCGTCATACACGAATGTCTGTGTCTCGCTGCGGCTCCGCCAACGTGTTCTGTTCCGGCATCGTCCGCTGTTTTCTTTGCTGTCTGATCTCGAGATCAGGACCGCCGTTTCTGGTGCAAAAACGAAAGAAGGCGCTGCACGCAAGCCGGATTTCGTGCAGCGCCTCTGGATGATCAGCCCGAAGGCCGTCATCTGAATCATGTGGTTGCCAGTAAGACGATTCTCTGGACAAAAGGGTTCAAAGAATTCGGCAAGTTCCTGAAAACAAGCCCGAATGAATACGGCGAATCCTTTCAGGTCTCCGTCTGTTTTTTGCGAAAGCAGTGTTGCAGCATCCCGGACTTGCCCGCACTGATTGCGATGGCCACCAGAAAACTCAGGCCGGCAAGGGCCACCGATTTGATACCGGCAGGCAGATCGGAACGTACAAAGAGCCAGCTACCATAACCGGTCGCCAGCAATATTCCGCCAAGACAATGGGCGGCCGCCGTCCAGAAGAAAAGCTTGTTGTTCATCAGTCGACCTGCGGCAAACAGAGTAGCAGTGACGGCGACTGCGTAGAAGATCGAAACGGCGACTCCTGCGTGGAATCGAGTCAACTGTACCACGGTCACCAGCATGCCCAGCGAAGTCGCGGCCGCAGTCACCTCACGCAGAAATTCAGCGAAACGGTCTCGATAAGACAGGCAGATACCCATCAGCCCGAGGAGCACCACGTGCATCGTAATCAGCGGGACCATGCGGGGGAGCAGCCCGAATGATTGAACTGACGAAACAAGATATCCATGACTGGCCCATGCGATGCAAACCAGTGAAATGGCGGCCAGGATTGAACGGCGAGTGTGAAGGCTGATGTAAAGCAGAACTGCTGCGTTTAAGACGATGGGCCAGATCTGGTTCGGAAGCCAGTTGATCGATGCCAGCTGAGGCATTGACACTCTGGCAGGAACGATCGTCGCCAGGGATGTCATGGCGAAAAATCCGAATTCCGCAAACCGAAGGCCTCGCCACCAGGCAATCGCATAGAAACCACCGAGAGCAAGGATCGTTAAGTACAGGGGCGATGCTGCCGTCATTGTCAGATTTTCAAGAAAGCCCCGATACGCAGGGAGCCCGTGCCACGGCACAATGAGCGGGTGCGCAGGAAGAAGTAACAAAGATGCCGTCAGCATCAGGCACCATTGAAGTTTCCTGCGTTTTTCAACAATACTGATTTCCAGCAACAGCAGCTGGACAGCGAGCAGGAATGGAACCAGCTGGTACAAGCCAAAAGTGGTATCCCAGAAGTGCTTCATTGTGACCGGCACATCGAACGAGATGGTCAGCGAATAGCTTCGGAAACAAACGGTACCAGCGACCAGAACGAATGGTGTCCATGGAAACCATGGCCATCGCCAGGGGGTACCGTTTTCTGCAACACTTGAAGAGCCAGAACGGATGGCAGGAATCAGTGTCAGTGCGAGGACGGAGGCTGCGGACGGAAATGCGGCGATCAACCATCGCACTTTTTCGTTGGTGAATCCCATGACTTCGGGAAGCAGGCCAAGCGGATAGCAGAAGAACAGGCCAAGAAATCCATAGAGCGGCAGACGCCATGACCGGGAAAGTCGAACCCGCTGCCCACGAATCAGCAATTCCGAAAGCACTACACAGAATCCATAACTCATCAGTATCAGTGCGACGACGCTTTCAAATGAATGGCCGTTGTCGCGGTCTGATCGCACAGTGATTAGTTCATCGAAGCTGATGGAAATGGCGAGGAACATCATCAGCACGATCAGGACAATCGAACGCGCGTCTTCCCAGACTTTGCCGACACGAACAATGACGATCGCCGTAATCGTCATCAGGACAGTTACAGCAGCAAGGCTCAATGCCAGCCCCCACGGTTCCATGTAGGCGACAGAACCCTGCCCGAAAAGAATGCTTTGATCACCCTGCCGAAACAGTTTCTTGAGCCCATAAACAAAAAGGCATGCACTGATCAGATAAAACGGGTTATGGGTGTAGAGCAACTTGAGAATACCATCGGATGCCGGAACAGCAGCCCGGACTGTCGAGCCGGATTCCATTTCATCGGAAGTTGCCTCCGGGGGAAGCGCAATGGGAGGCGACAATTGAGCGTCGACAGCGCCCGCAGCAGGACCAGAACTTGGCGCAGGGGTAGCGGCAGAATCTTCTGACATGATCAAACTCCCCGGAATAGACAGGAGGTGAGGGGATTCACCGGAAGAAAGACAGGGTTCCGGTGAAGCGATCGTTCGTAAAATATCGTGTCATCAATTGAAGAGACGAGCCACGATCATGACAGAGAGGGCAGGAAACTTTGTCTGGCTTTTTTGTAACGCTTCAGAATTTAGTTCCTGAGCGACACGTGTCGGGATTTCGCTCACAGTGACAAGTGACAAGTGACAAGTGACAAGTGACAAGTGACAAGTGACAACGGCCCTGGTCGCGTACGAATGAAGCGATTGCAGTGGTTTGGCGCAGTGCCGATCCATATCAATGGTGAGATATCACTGGGAAGAAAACCTCACTGGGAAGACAACCATTTCGCAAGTCGGGCCTTTACTTCATCGGACGGCTCAGTGACAGGTTTCAGGTTCCATTTTTCTTTGGGTTCGGTCACCGGTTTGACTTCGATCGTCCGGATTTCGCCGCGGCGGGCGATCAGCACGTCAATCGTCTCGCCGATACCAAGTTGCGTCAGTTGATCCCGCCAGGTTCTGGAGTTCACTCGATATCGATTGAAAGCCAGAATTTCATCATCCACATTCAGCCCCGCCTCGTGGGCCGGTGAATCGTGCGTCACGCCGGTAATGATGACCGACGCCGATCCATCTGATGTCTGGATTCCAATCCATGCTCTGGGTTCCTCCCGTTTGTCATTCGGGGTCTCGTCTGTCTCAGCAGGCTTTACTTCCCGGGCGGCCTCGTTTGTCGGCGCAGTGGCCGCCTTGGTTTCAGCAACAGTCGCTTCGGATTTCGATTCCGCAAACCGGAGCCCCAGCCAGTTCAGCGCGGGCTGGTAGTCCAGTTCATCGGTTGTTTCGACGTGCTGAGCCAGCCAGGCATTCATGTCCGTGCCCGCAACTTCGCTCAAGATCGCGGCAAAGTCACTGTTCGAATAACCCTTCGGGCCGGAGTGCCGCTGGTACAGCAATCGCATGGCATCGTCCAGACTGCGCGCATCATTCGTGAGTTCACGAATGCGTGCATCCAGCAGGAAGCCAACCACACAGCCCTTGACATAGTAGCTGACGCGACTGTTCGAACTGTTCTCATCAGGTCGATAGAACTTGATCCAGGAATCAAAACTGGATTCAGACAAAGACTGCACATTGCGCCCTGGGTTTGTCTGAAGTTTCTCAATGCTTTTTGACAGTCGTTTCAGGTAGGCCGACTGGTCAATCAGCCCGGCCCGCACCAGCATCAGATCTTCGTAATAACTGGTCAGCCCTTCGGCCACCCAAAGACTGCGGGTATTGTTCTCCGTTTCATAATCGTATTGAGTCAGCTCGACTGGTCGCAGACGCCGAACATTCCACGTGTGGAAGAATTCATGGCTGACAAGACTCAGCCAGTCTTCGTACTTTTCCTTGTTGCGATAATTCCATCGACTGGTCATAACCAGCGTTGAGTTATCGTGTTCCAGTCCACCACCGGTTTCGGAAATCACATTCAGGAATTTAAACCGCGAATACGGAACGACTCCCCAGAATGCCTGCTGCCGGGCAACAATTTGCTGAACGTCCGCAGCCGCTTTGGCCGTGTCCCACAACGAACTGTCGCCAATTGTCGCCAGAACATGCGGTACGCCACCGGCGTTAAAATCCTGCACGACCGGGTTCCCGCACAGCACCGGCGAATCAATCAGCTCATCAAGATTCTCCGCCACGTAGGTATGATCGCGACCCTCCACTGCCACAAGAGACGTCATTGAGCGAGACCAGTCTTCCGGAACATCGAAGTGAATTCGATGGGGGGTTGATTCGGCGCCGGCGACGGTCAGGAAGGTGGCCGCGCCGTTCAAAACGGCCATGTCCCGATCCACCCAATTGGTTCGCACAGACATCTCGTGGCAATAGAGTTGATAAGTGATTCTGACATCTTTCCCAATCGGGCACTCGACCAGCCAGCGATTCTTGGAAGTCTTTTGAATAGACAACGGTGCTTTTCCATCGCTGGTCGCATGCAGATGGTCCACATGACGTGCGTACTCCCGAATCAGGTACGATCCGGGTGTCCATGTCGGCATCATGAGTTCAATGGTTCCGGTGGCTGGCGTTGGAACGACCATCTGAATTTCAGCGTAATGCGCCGCCCGGTGCTCGAACGATACGGTGTACTCCAGAGCTCGCTTTTGTTCGGCTGAACATGACAATGAGGTCAGCAGAAACGAAACGGCAGAGTAAAAAAGGACTCGAATCATGTTGTTTCAATCGTGGAGAGACCGCATACAAGAGCTGGATCACGTCAAACGCTGAGTGATAACATAATGCCAGTCATCCGTCAGCGAGGTTTTCGGGGTCAGCGACGGCCTGGTCCAGCTGTCCGTTGAAAAATCGGGACGGCGACGGTGTTAACGGAGATCAAGTTTCGGATTGGAGATTTGTATTTCGAATTCGCCGTTTTTGTGTGGATGGGGCGCTGCACAGCTCGGGATCAGCAAACGGGGCTCAGACAAGCTCGTAGTCACCAACAGGTGGTGAAGGATCTTCCCAGAGCTGATCCGTACGAACGGGCGTCTTGAGGATCGTGATGAGTTTTCGCATGACAGCCGTGAGTGCCACGGCCATCCCAGAGCAACTCTCTTCCGTGAAGAAGAGGCGATGAACACTGGCCTGTCAAACCAAGCCTCAGACGAGAGATGAGGTTTCACGACTGAATACAAACACAAGTCGGGAAGAAAGGCCATCTTTTTCTGCCAGAAACACACTTCCCAATGTGGTCTTTGTTCCAGTGCAATCATCATTCTGCAGGGCCAGAATCGGCGCTTCCCGGGACTGAAGCTCAGGGCAACGCGAAGACACTCACCAGTGCTTGGCAAATCCCATGTTTGCCCGGCCAAACCTGGCGAAGCAAAACGCAGAAGGCTGACCTCTGCGGCGATGAATGGCTTGGCTGTCCGTTCAAAAAAACGGGTCAGGTAGACAGGTACGCAGGACGACTGGAAACCGTCGTGTTTTCAGGTCTCCTGCTCGAGCCAGTTCCGTTTTCAACAGGCTGTTAGGTTAGGCTGTTGTGCTCTCTGGCGTCGCCTACTGTGTTCTTGTTCTGCGACGGCTGCCGGGAGGTTGGCAACTTCGGTTCTTGATAGCGTCTTCATTTTCCATGAGCAGCGTCAGCGCACGGCAAGAAAGCGGGGAACAGACGCATGTCGTCCGGCGGTGGGCCGCAGTCATACGAAACAGACGCATTGCGCTGCTCCCCGTCTTTCACTTCAGCTCAGCTGAACGGTTAGCTTCACCCGGTGATACGCTCTACCGGACCTGGTGGCTGCAGTGATCAGTTGGTCAACTGCCCCACCATGATTCCGAAGAGGTATCCATCAAAGAGGATTTCACCCCAGTAGTCCGTGGTTGAGTCCCGGTGAAGCACATACTGCACCGTCGTAAAGTACCCGCCTGGTGGCGGAACGTAGTTAATGGTGATTGTGTTGCTGGTCTTCGTGTAGGTGGCTGTTTCTGTACCCATTGAAACGGTGCCGTTTGGGTAAAACACGAACGTTGGCAGTGCATCTTCCACGCCGGGGTAGAGATCGACATAGTAGTCGTATTCTTCAACAGAACTGACTCCCATCAGATAGGATCCATTGAAGTACCTGACTTGCCGAAAGGCCGTTCTTCCTCCGGCTGAAACGGTGCCGGCGCACATGGCCGACATCACCAACATACAAACACTCAACCTGAACTTTGCTGACATCGATAACTCCCGAATCGTTTGACGTCACGCCATGGCGTGAACTTCCCTGTCCATGGTCCGAAGCGCACCTTCATCGCAGCCATCTCAGGTGTGTTTTCTGAGAGGTAAAAGTGCCCCGGACCATCTCCGTCAACAGACAATCCGTGAAACATGGATTCGTCCTTCACTTCGCCCGAAGATTCTTCGCGAAATCTGAAAAGGTTTCGTATCGACGAATGCGGTCATTCGACTAGCATGACAAACCTCAGGAAGGAACCAGTCCGCGGCGGGCCACGCAGCGAGAGGCAGGAAATGAATAATCAGTCGGCGATGATCTCATGGTTGGGGCAACTGCGTGATGGTGACGATGCAGCAGCCTGTCGACTGTGGGATCAGTATTTCAGCCAGTTGCTGGCCCTGACACGCCAGCGACTCCGGCATACGTCGCGTGCGATGTCGGACGAAGAAGACATCGTCATCAGCGCGATGAAAAGCTTCTGTATCGGGTTGAGGAATGGTCGCTTCGAACAATTGACCGGGCGGGAAAGCCTCTGGCGTGTCCTGCTGACAATTACCCTGAGGAAGATCGCCGACAAACATCAGTTTGACCATCGCGGAAAACGCGACATCTCAAGGATACAGTCTGGTCACGCGAATGACGTTGGTGGTGACACCACTCTTGAGACGCTTCTGAGTCGGGAACCCGATCCGCAAACCGCCATTGCCTGTGCCGACGAGATTGCTTCCCTGCTGGAACGTCTGGAGCACGATGACCTGCAACGAATCGCGTTAATGAAAATGGAAGGATTCACGAATCAGGAAATCGCGGAGCGGGTTGACTGCAGCCGCTCTTCTGTTGAACGCAAGTTGCGAACGATACGCATGATGTGGAGCCAGGAATGACCCGTACCGGTTCAGGCGAAGATCGCCACCTGACCCGCCAGCAGTTGCTGCAGATTGAAAGCATTTGCGACCGCTTCGAAAGGGATGCTCGCGATGTTCCATCGGATTCGGCTGAGTCTCTCTATCAGGTTTCGCCCACAGACAGCCAGACAATTTCCTGCAATGATCGTTACATCGAGACTTATGTTGCGGAAGCTGACCTGGATCTTCGGGATATCGTCAGGGAAGAATTGCAGCGGATCGCAGATGAGCTTTGCGATTCGGCCATGGCATTGCGTCGGACCGAGGATTTTGACTCATTGAACGTCGCTGCGGAAGATCTTTCGATCAGCGACTCCTTCACCCTGGAGCCTCCATCTGTTGAATCGCAGAGCGAGACAACGCGATTGAAGACTCTTTTCGGCGAGCGATTTGATCCCATCGAACAGCTGGGTGCCGGAACCTACGGGAAAGTATGGAAGGTTCGCGACCGAAAGCTGAACCGCACCGTCGCGATCAAGTTCCCCCATATTCCGAATGCAACAAGTCATGCGAGATTCCTCCGCGAAGCACGCGCGGCCTCCCGGCTCGATCATCCGGGAATTGTCCGCATTCTGGAATTAAACGACCATCACGACACCTGTTTTCTCCTGATGGAATATGTCGACGGCCCGTCCCTCTCCCGTGTGATGCGCACAGAGAAGCAAAGTCATCGACAGATTGCAGTCCACCTTCGATCGATCGCAGACGCACTTGCCTATGCTCACGGACTCGGGGTCATTCATCGCGATCTAAAGCCTCAGAATATCTTGTTTGATCTGGCGGGCAGGATTCAGATTGTTGACTTTGGACTGGCAAAAGACTGGTGTGATGCCGACGCATCACTCACCGCCAGCGGGATGCTGATGGGCACACCCGCATATATGGCTCCGGAACAGGTCAGTGTCTCCAGGTGTGACGCGGCTCCAACGCTGGACGTATACGCTCTGGGCGTTGTGTTGTACGAGATGCTCACGGGCGAACTGCCGTTTCGCGGATCAACAGATCGTGTGCTCTACCAACTGTCCAGCGTCGACCCCGTTCGTCCGCGGTTGCTGAATCCTTCGGTCCCGGAAGAGCTTGAAACGATCTGTTGCAAGTGTCTCGAAAAACGACCTGAAGACCGATTCCGTTCGATGGCGGACCTCCGCGACGAACTGACTCGCTATCTGGATGGGATGCCAATCCATTCGAAGCCACCGGGCAGTTTGAAACGCCTGCAAAAATGGGCCGCTCGCAATCGACGGCTGGCGGCCGCTGCGGCGAGTGTCGCCACCCTGGGCTGCATCACAATTGCCGTGTCGCTGATCGCTGCAGCGGTGCTGAAAGAAGGCTGGAATCGGGAACACCATCTGCGCGTTGATGCTGAGCAGGCAAAACGGGAGCTTGCTGCGGCCCTGAAAGATGTATCCGCAGCCAGAGATGCAGAAACCAAAGCGAGAATTTCTGCCCAGAACAATGCCGAAACCGCTCGCCAGCAAATCGTGGCAAACCGCGAATCTCTAAGGTTCATTGAGACCGTCTTTCAGGATGCTGACCCACTGCAGGCGCTGCTGGATGGCCAGGGTTTCGGTCAGCCGTCTCACGAACAGACGACGCTCTCCGCAGTCATCGATGCCGCTGCCGCGCGAATCGATGTGGAACTGATGAGCCAGCCTGCGGCCAGGGCGCACGTTCTGGACGTGATCGGGAATGCGTATCGGTCGATCGGACAGTTCGCAAAAGCCGAGACGGCATTCTCCCGCTCAGGGCAGATCAGAGATCAATTGTCTGTCGGTGGCCCGGGATCCGGAGACACGAGCGTCAGCCCTGAAGCTGTTCATCACTGGTTTTACCTGGGTCGACTTGCACACGACCAGTCCCGGTGGGATCAGGCAGAGGATCTTTACCAAAGGGCCATTCGCGAGACGGAGATTGCTGATGAACGCTCTATCCACTTCAGGGACTTGCAGCTGGCGATTGCGGACATAGAGTTTCAGCTCGGCAAGCTTAAGGCAGATCGAGGAGAAGGTGAAAACGCTGCCGCCCATTTTCAGCGTTCGCTTGAGATTCGGACAAAATGGCTTCCCGCGGATTCGACTCTCGTGCAGGCTTCACAGGTGGGACTTGCGATGGCCTTCTCCGGGACCGAATCAGAGCAGCCGCTCCGTGAACTTCTGTCGCTGCCCGGTCAACAGGACTGGCTCAGGAAAGGTGCACACCTCTTCGCCGGTGCAACTCTCCATCGGCGCAACGGCGAGCTGGACGATGCCATCCTGGAATACGAATCTGTTATCGAGATCGTGGACCGGCACCTGTCTGACAGCCATCCGATTGCAATTTTTGTCCGCGCAGATTTTGCGGGGCTGCTTTACGAACGCGGAGTCTATAAACGAGCCCTGCCAGTAATTCAGGATGTCCTGCAACAGGCCGATCAAATCTGTACCTCGCACCGGAAGTTGCTGCCCATTCGATTGAAGCTGGCCTTCGAATTCAGTCGAGCAAATCGTTTTGATGAGGCGAGGCAGCTCTATAATGATGCTCTTCGATATCATAGGCCGGACACCGCTTCGCTGATGGAAATACACCATGGCCTGGCATTTTGTGATCTGGTCGCCAACCAGGCGACTGATGCCCTGAAGCATATCGAATTCGTCTGGGACCAGCGGCGGACTTTTGTTCTGGAGCAAACAGCATGGTACGCCCATGTCTACGCACTGGCGCTGAAGCAGGCCGGACGGGAATCCGAAGCGGTTCGGCTGGAAGCGGAATCGTACGACGCGGCAAAAGCGATCGAGCACCCACTCGAACATCCTGTCTGGGCCGAACGCATCGCTGTGGTTTTCGCCCACAACAATGATTTTGACAACGCCGTACGAATGAACAGTCACGCCGTCAGGCTGGAACGAATGGTTCGACCTGCAGACCATCCCCGGCTCGCTGACAGGCTCAGTTCTCTCGCGTTCCTGTTGCAGCGACAGGGATCGACTGACGCGGCAGTGGATGCATGGGAAGAATGTCTTTCGATCCGGGAAATGCAATTGCCATTGGACGACATCCGTATTCAGGAAACACGTAATCGCCTCTCGTCGCTGAAAAGTGAAAGGGGCGTTTCGGATACGCTGGCAGACGCGACCGAGTAACCGTCAATTTTAATCCGTCTAACCTGACCTGACGGCCTGTTGGAAGACGGGACTGGCTCAAGCAGGAGACCTGAAAACACGACGTTTTACAGCCGTCCAGCGTGCCTGCCCCGATTTTTCAACGGACAGCTCACGGATTATTTTCGTTTGTTTGCTCCACCCGGCGTGATCTGTGACTCCGCCCCCACCAAGCGGCAATAATTCCTCCAACAATATTCTGAATGATGCCACTGAAGACAGCCGCGGCAGCAGACAGTGGCATCGCCGCAAAGTGTTCCCGCGCGAGTGAAGCGGCAAGCCCGCCATTTTGCATCCCGACTTCAATGCTGACTGTTCTGGCGAGTGATTCCGGGTACCGCAGGAGTTTTGCAAGACCATATCCTGTTCCAAAGCCAATGAAGTGCAACAGCGTTGCAGCGAACAGTAAACGAACAAAGTTTGACGCGATGGAGTCCGCACTGGCTGCAACAATTCCTGCTGTCACGAATGTGAAGGCAAGAACTGCGACTGTGGGTCCAAGGATGCCAATGCGATCTGCGGTGACCGGGAATTTCCAGCGTATCAGTACGCCCAGCGCTACCGGGGCTACAGTAAGCTGCAATGCAGAAAGGCACATACCAGGCACGTCGACGGGCACGATCTGCCCAGCGAGAAGGCTCGTCCAGAGCGGTGTCATGACGAATGCCATGACCGTTGATGCCAGCGTCAAAACGACAGAGGCAGCGACGTTCGCTTTCGCCAGATAGCTGATCATGTTGGAGGCCATCCCTCCGGGGCAGCTGGCGACCAGCATGATGCCAACCGCCAGGCCGGATTCCAGGTGCAACAGTGCGGCGACGCACCAGCCACTGAGCGGCATGATCGTGTACTGCAGCAGGAAACCAGCGGCAATGCAGCCCGGCATGCGAGTCACCTGGCGGAAATCGTCCAGACTGAGTGTCAGCCCCATTCCCAGCATGGATGCCGCCAGAGACCAGAAGATCCACGGCTTGTCGAACCATATCATTGTGGCCGGTCGAACAAATGCGACAGTTGAGAGCAGTAAAAGCCAGAGCAGATACAGACGATTAAATCGATGTACTAACTTCCCCATGTCTTGATGCATCTCTTCATTGTTCGCAGGTCTCGGCCAGATCTCTTAACACAGAACGATCAGACCACTCAAAGATCGCTCAGGACGACATTTCGTGATCGCCACACTGTAATCAACCGTCTGGCCGTTGTAAGTTGCTCTGCACTGCTTTCGAGGCGAACATTCGCTGAACATTTCAAAACTCTTGATGGAGTGCGTCCAATGGCATCCGGGACAAGTCATCGTCATGGAATCGAACGCCGCAAGTTCCTTCAATATGTCGCAGCTGTTTCGGCTATACCGTCCTTCGCTCTTCGCGCTGAAGGAGCCATCAGTGCCGCTCCGCATTTCAGCGACAATCCCTTTCAACTGGGAGTCGCTTCAGGAGATCCCGAACCAAACAGTGTCGTCATATGGACGCGTCTGGCTCCAGAACCGCTTGAGGGCGGCGGTATGTCCGGTGAGCCTGTCCGTGTCACCTGGGAAGTTGCTGACGATGAAGCGTTCAGCCGGGTTGTCCGTAAAGGAACCGCTCTTGCCATGCCTCAGCTGGGGCATTCGGTCCATGTGGAAGTTGATGGCCTGCAACCGGATCGCTGGTACTTCTATCGTTTCCATACTGGAGGCGAATTGAGTCCTGCAGGACGAACTCGCACAGCTCCCGCCAGGCACGCGATGCCCGATCGGATGCGATTCGCTTTCACATCCTGTCAGCATTACGAGTATGGATACTTCAATGGGTATCCGCATATGCAGCAGGAGGATCTGGATCTGGTGATCCATCTGGGCGACTACATTTACGAATATGCTGGTGCAGAAAAAAAGCCCCGAAAGCACATCGGCAAGGAGGTCACCAGCCTGGATGACTACCGCACGCGTTACTCCCAGTATCGTCTGGACATGACCCTTCAGGAAACACACCGATTGTTTCCCTGGCTGGTTACATGGGATGATCACGAATTCGATAACAACTACGCGAATCTGGTGTCAGAAGAAGACGGTATTTCGCCGGACGAGTTTCTGGTTCGCCGGATGAACGCGTATCAGACATACTACGAATTCATGCCTCTCCGACGACGATCTTTTCCGCAGGGTCCCTCTATGAAGCTGTATCGAGGCTGCCCGTTCGGGCGCCTGGCTGGTTTTCATGTTCTGGACACTCGACAGTATCGAACGGATCAGCCAAATGGTGACCACCAGAAGCCCATGGAAGGCAAAGTCTTCGACACCAACGCCACAATGCTGGGCGCTCAACAGGAAAGCTGGCTGATGTCCAGCCTACTGAAATCAACCTCTACCTGGAACGTTCTGGCCCAGCAGGTCATGATGGCCCCACTGAATCGGGGTGAAGGCGAAGACAAACGCTACAGCATGGATCAGTGGCCGGGTTATGACGTCAGCCGAAGACGTCTGCTGAATTTCTTCCACGAACGAAAAATCCCAAACCCTGTTGTACTGACAGGTGATATCCATCTGAACTGGGTGAACGATCTTCAGCTTGACTTCGAAGATCCGAATTCACCGCTGGTGGGGACAGAGCTTGTTGGTACTTCGATGACTTCCGGTGGCAACGGTGGCAATTCAATACCAGAATACGAACGAGCGGCCGCACAAAACGATTTTGTTCGATGGTACAACTCCAACCGGGGCTACGTGAGTTGTGAACTGACTCCCCGAACGTGGACCAGCTATTTTCGTACGACACCATTTGTCGACAAGCCCGGCGCGCCGATAGAAACGAAGGCGACGTTCGTCATTGAAAACGGCAAACCCGGTGCGCAACAGGCCTGATCGGGTGGGTCGTCATTCTATTGCTTCTGTATTTCTTCTTCATGACCGGCCTGCCGGATAGCAGCCGCTTCTTCAGCGGCTTTGGCGTCTGCGAGTTGCTTTTCGAGCACAGCCGGGTGCATGAAGTTGTGGCTGTCGGCGATGCTCAGCGGTCCCGAATCGTCGGTCTCTCTGGAGCGGAAAAATGGAATGCCTAAACGGATTCCAGCCAGCCGGTAACTTTTGTACACGCTGCCGCGACTGAGCGGTCCGATACCAAACATCCAGGAGTCTGTGGCATTGCTTCGAGCAATGGCATCTCCGGACTGCCAGACAGGAATTCCGGTTTCACGGTGATAGGCATACACCATCACCTTTGATACCCCGATGCTGGCATTGCGTTTGCCAACTGAGATTTCCGGAATCGCTGCGATGGATGGGAAACCTGTGATTGCGGTTGCAGCCTGGCCGATCCCATTGCTGGACGGAATTCCATAGGTGACTTCCATTGAGTCGGACCCCAGCGCGCCGATGCGGGCTTCGAGCACATAGTCGGCAGCATTCTTGTCCGTTTGAATCAGACAGCCGGACATTGTCATCTTCTGTCGCATCGCGCTGGCAATGTATTCTGAGTTGACAAACATGTTGCCCTTGATGGCCTTCATGTACTCTGTGTCCAGGTAGACTCGTTTTCCGGCTAATGGTGACAGATCCAGTTGATCGACCGCGCGATCAACCGAATCGGACAACAGAAGTTGTTCGGTTCCACTGCGTTGCACGGCAGTACCGCAACCTGCGATAGCCGCCATTAACAACATCACCAGGGTTGAGTGCACTCGTTGGGCGATCACGACGGGGAGACTCGGCGGGACAATGAATGAATGCCCGAGGCGCAGGAGACCGGCTTCGGGGCTGCTGCGAATGATAGAGGTGTGTGCGCGGTTGGCAGCCGAATCTTGACCAGAATTGCATACCAGAACCCAGTGGCTTTCGTGACCCCGACGCATTTCGGCAAATCCTGCGGCTGACTCTACCCTTCAAACCAGCTGTCAACAGACCTCATTCCAGTCTGGGGCCTTCGTAAAGTGATTACTGGTAAAGAGTTAGGGGACTAGTGTACAAGCCCGAATAATCGGAACATGAATGTTGGTTCGGTCGTAACCTGTTCGCACGAGTTGTTTTACCGATTCCGTAACGCCGCAAAACTACCCCCAGAATTGCCCAGTCATCACATCTGGATGTCGTAACTGCATGCCTGCTCGTAACTTGCGCTGTTCATCTGGAATCCGCTTCGCGTCACGGTAGGATCATCCGGAGTGAGAACCACCACGTTGCCAGGGAAAGATCAGTCGGCAGCGTCATCCCCGAGAAGAATGGACGTCTCCCGCAGTTTTGTTTGAAAGCGGGTGCAATTGTGAGTCAGAAGAATCAAAGTCGAGTTCGGTCCGGACTCCGCAAGGCAAGGCAGTCAGCCCGCGTGGTCGCTGCTTTACCAGCTTCAGCCCATCAGCACCGTGGCAATGGTCTGGCCGCGGGTCGCCCATTTGATGCCCCCGAGAAATGGCACGAACCTCGGGGAGATGGCACTCTGAAGGTCGTTCGGGAAAACCCGGGCGGCGGATACATTCATGTGGTGGACGAGAGTGATATTCGGAGACGCGTTTCACAGCTGCCGGAAGAGTTCCAGACAAATGTCGAAGTCGTTCAGCTGAGTCGAATGACGCGGAAGCGTCGACTGTTTCCCTGTTACGGGTTGCAGTGGGGCACGGCTGTCTATCTATACCCGATCGAAGCCTCTCTGGAAGAACTCTACACCCGCGCGCCCCGGCCAGCACAGCGCATCGAAACTGAAATGTTCGGGGGTCAGTGGACACAGGACGGCAATTACTGGCGGCTTTCCTGGACAGAAGAGACCATTCGTGACTACTACCTGAACAATGTCCTGATCCATGAGATCGGCCATATCAATGATGACAGAAATCGCAACTTTCGGGATCGCGAGCGCTATGCCGACTGGTTTGCGATCGAGTACGGTTACCGCGCCTCGCGGCGCCGAAGGTCAGGTCGGCGTTCCTGATCTTTCAATTCCGTCCCCGAGGAAGGATCCAACAGTGTCGATCCATCTGTCGCGATAACTGTTCCGGAATTCGCAATGTTGACGGTTTGGTCTAACCTGACCTGACAGCCCGTTGGAAAACGGGACTGGCTCGAGCAGGAGACCTGAAAACACCATGGTTTCCCTTCGTCCTGCGTGCCGGTCCCGGTTTTTCAACGGACAGCGAATGCCTGATTCCGGGACTTACCGGAATGAAGACAGACATCTTCCATCAATGCCCGGCTGGACGGCGTATTCAAAGCATGGTTTCTGACACCGTTTTTTCAGAATCCAGAGGTGATCTGTCACTGTTTTGTCGGGCCTGACCGGGAAGTATGCCCGCCCCATCGGCACTTGAGATCGACTGGTTTTATGAATACATCGGTTACGACTTCGGTTACCACATTGGCGACTTCTGCGGCGGGAGCACTTCAGAAAAAGATCGCAGCCAGAACCGCAACGGTAGGTGTCATTGGACTTGGATACGTCGGACTGCCGCTGATCAGCGCGTTCACGAATGCGGGCTTGAAGTGTATCGGATACGACGTTGATCCTCAGAAAGTTGAGCAACTCAAGGCTGGCCGAAGTTACATCAAACATATTGAATCCAGCCGGGTTGCAGACTGGATTTCACGTGGCGTGCTCGAACCCACGGCAGAAATGTCGCGTCTGGGCGAAGCCGATGCTTTGCTGATCTGCGTGCCAACTCCGCTGAACGCGAGCCGTGATCCGGATCTTGCGTATGTCGAGTCCACCAGCCAGGCGATTGCCGACACGTTGCGTCCCGGTCAGCTGGTTGTGCTTGAAAGCACGACTTACCCCACGACCACCAGGGATGTGATGGTGCCGATCCTGAATTCCAATCCAAAAGGGCTGAAGGTCGGGCAGGATTTCTTTGTTGCCTACAGCCCCGAACGCGAAGATCCGGGCAATCCCGATTATTCTGCAGCGGGGATCCCCAAGGTTGTGGGAGGGGTTGACGAAACAAGTCGTGATCTGGCCTGCCAGTTGTATTCCCACGCCATCGTCAGCATCGTCCCGGTGGCAAGCACAGAAATCGCAGAAGCCTGTAAGATTCTTGAGAACACTTATCGTGCGGTTAACATTGCCCTCGTGAATGAGCTGAAGGTTCTGTTCGACCGAATGGGTATCGACATCTGGCAGGTGGTTGAGGCTGCCAAGACAAAGCCCTTCGGCTTTCAGGCGTTCTATCCGGGACCTGGTCTTGGCGGTCACTGTATCCCAATCGACCCGTTTTATCTGAGCTGGCTTGCGCGGCTGCAGGGCCTGAATACGCGGTTCATTGAACTGGCTGGCGAAGTTAACGCATCAATGCCGCGGTATGTCATTTCGCGTTTGACAGAGTTTCTGAACGATGCAGGCAAACCAATCCGTGGAAGTCGAATCTGTCTGCTGGGTATGGCGTACAAGAAAGATGTGGACGATCCGCGTGAGAGCCCTTCCTTTGAATTGCTGGAACTGCTGCTGGAACGCGGGGCAGATCTCACCTACAACGATCCCCACATTCCCCGCCTGCCAGTGATGCGACACTACGATGTTCCCGATATGGAAAGCAGTGAGCTAACACCGGAGTTTCTTGCGGCTCAGGACTGTGTGCTGATTGCCACTGACCATTCGGCGTATGACTACGAATTTATCGTCAGCCATGCCCGACTTGTTCTGGATACCCGGAACGCGACGAAGAACGTCATTGATGGTCGTGAGAAAATCGTACGAGCCTGATCGTCAGCATTGGCGGGTTCTTGATTTGACCGGAGACGCCGGAGAATACAGTTCTCAGGTGACCTGTGCGCACGGGAAGGCATTCGTAGTTCACTGGTCATTGGTTGTTCATCAGCAATTGTCCCCGATTGCTGCACGTCTTTTCTCCTCCGGGAGATCACCTTCTTTGGGGGCACGAAAGAATGGAAGACAACTCGTCCTTTCGTCATAGAATGGTTGTCGGAGTTCAAAGAATCTGTTTCCACAGCCGAAGGAATCAAACATGAGTGATCGTTTTCCTGTCCCGGCAGATGGATCTGACACCGGGATCACACCAGAAATTCGTACGGGGAAGAATTCGATGAATGATTTTCTTTTTCTTGCCGGCTTCCTGTTTCTTTGGTTTGTACTGAATGCGTGGGTTCTTCCACGCTTTGGCGTTCAAACCTGAATGGGTGGTGCGTGTGCGGTCCGGTCGGACCGCGAAAAAACGGATCACAGCAAGCAACAGGATGAGCCTCAATCTTCTTCGCCGACGTCGGAGCAGGATTCCGTCGAACCAAGGTAAATTCGCCTGCGGGTGCCTCCCCCAGCTTCCTCCATGACGCACCTGTTTGCCGTTCTCATCTGGTGCTTTGCGGTTGCAGAATGTGGTCGTCGATTTGGGGGACCCTGGATGCCGCGTGGCACGTTCGGTCGTTAGCTCCGTTCTCGAAGGATCGAACCCTCGTTGATTTCGCGCTGTTGCTTCGTAGCTGTCCGTCGAAAAATCAGGACAGGCACGCTGGACGACTGGAAACTGTCGTGTTTTCAGGTCTCCCGCTCGAGCCAGTCCCGTTTTCAACAGGGTGTTCAGTTCGCGTCGGCCCGCAAACATTGTGAGAATTCACGTCAGCCGGAAGATCTGTCAGACTAAACAGCTCTGTAACCGAATCCATTGGACGCGACCGGGATTGTGATCCCGTAACGAACAGCGCTGGTCTCCCATTCTGGTGCGTTGAGGGTCACGTCTTCAGGATGAGATGCGGGAATTCTCAACATCCGATCAAAGATGAACGGGGGCGGGGCCTGAGTTTGGGCATTGGTTGGAGAGATTGAACGTTCGGAGAAGGTTTCTGACATGTTGATACGCGTGCGCACAGCTGGTTTGTGGATTGGTTTCACTTTGCTTTTCGTGCTGATCTGGCCATCAACTGGCATGGCTCAACTGCAGGGAACGCTGGCAGAGGAGCCGCTTGGTTTGTGGTACATGCGAGGCATGACAGGTGCCGACACTCTGAATTACTCCCGCAGGCTGAGCGAGCGACTTCAGATCGGTGAGGAATTGATGAAGCAGATCCCGGAGGAGCGACTGGAGGGTTTATTCACAACTGCTCCCGAGCCCGTTACCGGTGGTGCCTACTATATGGTTCGTGGCTTGCTTCCTTCATTTGAAACGATTTCCTTTCAACAGGTTGTCGACGAGGTCGAGGCGCGTCGAATGCTTGATGCTCGCAAGAGCCAGTTCGGTGGTTCGTCGAATCAGGTGGCGATCGAGGTGCGTGGTGACAATTGCTACGTGCTGAAGAATTCCTGGAGCAGCCGCTCTCAATTGCCCGAGGGTGCCGATGAACAACAGTATCTTCAACCCGTTCAAAACTCGGGTTCGCGATTTCAGGTCAACAGGAAGATTGTGGAGGAAGACGGGAAGAAATACCTGGAACACAGTTCGACGATTACGCAGTGTTTTCGGTATCACGATGGGCTGCTGTACGAATCCGGGTTCGAAGAGCTGTTCGACATGTCTCTGCCAGCGACCGATTCGCTGACACGGGCCGTCGATGGACAAAACGATCTTGGAATTCAGGTGTTCTTCGATCGGATTCCCATTGGTATCCGCCAGCTTGGGTGGACGATGATCAACAGCGGTCTCGGAACCGAGCTGCAGCAGCGCGATGACGAAAAGGAAGAAGAGTACAAACTTCGAAAGTCGGCGGGTGATACATTTCTGCCTCTCATCAGGGCCATTCTGTTTGATATCGACAAGACCGAAGGTTGGATCCGCTTTGCAGATGAAAGCTCCGGGTCAATTCGGGCCCGACTTGAATTTGCCGCACGTCGCAACAGCGGTATTACAAAATCTCTGCAGGAAATGGGTGCGGGAAATAGTCGCTTTGCGCCGGTGCTGAATGACGGAGCAGCGTTGACTTTGCATTCCTGTATTCGACTGCCTGAGGAATCGAAAAACTTTTTCGAATCAGCGGCGCAGTTTCTGACCATCAAATCCATTGACGCTCCCAATGCCGAGATCACCAGTGCCATGCAGGTCATCGCGACCTCCCTGAACGATATGGCGGAAGACCACACGCTTGAATTCCTGATTAAGGCTGGCTGGTCTCCGGCATCGGATGGAGTGATTTATGGTGGTGTTCAGATCGGTGAGGATGCTTCGCTGATCAAGGCACTTCACCAAATGATGACACGCCTGCCGGGAATTCCTGACGAGGCCCTGAATGGAATCAGTCTTCTGGAAAATGATGGCCTTCAGGTTCTTGAGATGCGGATTCGTGAGGCTGATGCTGCACAGATCGAACAGTTCACATCGATGAAGATGTCACATTTGTTTGTGGCACAAAGCAACGGTTGCCTTTGGTTCTCTCTTGGCAATGAAAACGCTCTGCAGATGATTCACCAGTCTCGCGCGAAGACGGACAGTGCGGGCTACGCGATGAGGGCTCCGCTCTTCTCGTTCGAACTGGATGGTCAGAGATGGCTCGACTATCCGCAGGACGAACCCGTTGGTGTGGGCGGCTTATTGGGATGGCTGGACGAAAATGCCGCGTGGTTTCCTCCTGGCCCGATGTCTGTGGTGACAGAAGACAAGCCGACCAAACTTATCGAAGCCGTGCGCGCACTCGGTGGCGATGAAGTATTCCAGCTGAAGATCGACGCTGATGAATCGGGCCTTGTACTGGATGGCAGGATGGGAGAATCAATTGGAAACTACTACATCGCTCGGATGATCTCTGTTCGGGACGCTATGCAGCGCAGGGCCATTCAACGGGAAAATGAAGCAGCAGCCAGGAATAGAGCCAGGAATTAGGTGAGCTCGAAATCGCCAAAATTAAAGAACAGCCGTCGCATCTTTGTCGTCCAGACGCAGTGTCCGGTGAGATCCCGGTTGATCGAATCCGCAGGTTGAAATGTCTGCTGGTATTCCGTTCAATCGGCTTCCTGCGAATATCTGAAGACGGGCGCAGGAAAAGAGTCCACTGCGTAAAGAAACATGCAGTGGACTCCAGAGTTCGTTTTTTTGCCCTAACCGATGTTGATTGCTACTTTCCTGCCGCTTTGGCTTCCAGAGCTTTGCCGATGAATTCGCTTAGTTTTGGGCCACGAAGCTGGCTTGCATTGGCAAGGATTTCACCTGAATCACCATCGACAAGCAGGACGAATGGAATCCCGCTTACGTCATACTGCAATCCAAGTGAAGTTTTCCAACCTTTTCCTTCGTAGATTTGGGGCCAGGAGATCTCCTTGTCTTCCAGAAACTTCTGGACTCGTTCCATTTCGTCTTCGTTATCAAAGCTGACGCCCAGAATTTCGAAACCCTGATCATGCCACTGCGTGTAGGCTTCCTTCATGTGGGGGACTTCACCGATACATGGGCCGCACCATGTGGCCCAGAAGTCCAGCATGACAATTTTGCCAGCAAAACTGGAAGGGAATTGAATCTCAGCATCATCGATGGTTTTGGCCTCAAACGTCAGGGCCTGCTTGCCCACAGAGACGTCCGGCGGTAACGGCGTCATATCTACCGGATCGCTGGCTTCTTCCAGCTTCAGCTTACCGGCATCCACGCTGAACACGTATGAAGTACCAGTGAAGTTGAACGGCGTCCCGATCGTGACATTCTCCAGCCGCGAACTGATTCGCTTGTTACCGTCCCGATCAATTGGCAGACGGCCACTGCTGCTGAGGCTGCCGGCAACGAAAGTCGTGTATTCCTTGCCATCGAGGTCGAACGCATACTCAGAACCAAAGTCGCCGTAGTACATCAGGGTATTGGCAAGCGATGCCCGGCGTTTATCCGAGGGATCAAAACGGTACGCCCGAATGGCCCCGGTCTTTTCCTTGTTCAGTTCGATCTTCCCACCGCCAAAATATGTTGTCAGTTCTCCCTGTTCGCGAGGCTTCCAGTCCGTTTCCGGGTCATTCGTCAGATCTCCGTCACCATTGGAATCGATCCAGAGCTTTGCTTCCCCTTCCTCGGGCTCACTCAGAATGAAAGCCCACTTGTTCTCCCCAAACTCAAGGTAGCCGAATTTGGGCGATTCCAGACCTTCGGGCATCTTGCTGACGATAGATTCGTCCTGATCCATTTCCGCGCGGATTGGGCGATAACCACCAATCTTTGCAGTGACTCCTTCCGCGATAAAACTCTCACGCACTTCACCTGCAGTGGCAGATGAACTGCTGGACAACACAAACAATGACAACGCTGCCGCAGCGGCCCGATTCAGAACGCTTTGTGACATACCTGGATTCCTGTGAATGCATCAGACAACGAATTTCGCTTGAGCCGATTGAAAGTCTGTTCGACTCGAGTCTCGCCACAGGGCAGCATCGCAAATTCTGAGGGAATTGCCAAAGATTTGGACTGCCCAGGCAACAGAACCCTCAAATTTTGCAATGACCAGGCTCGCCGGATCGATGGGTGTGTCCTGCAGACGCCTATACCGTTGGGCTAAATCAGGTACGGTGGGTCGCACTGTCCTGAAATCGAACTTGTATTCGAAAGACGGTGATGCTGACCGTGATCATGTTGTTCACAGTCATTTGGACCATTGAACATTTGGACCATTGAAGAACCAGAGTGATGCAGGGACGACATCGTCATCCGCATGGATCAGCCTGTCTTAAGCCTGAGTCACACTATCAGAAGCAGTGATGCCAGAAGCAGTGATAGCAGGAGCGGCGATGGTAGAGCTGGAAGGGGAAGAATGATCCAGGGCAGAAGTGACAGGTTCATCAATGTCCTGTTTGCCAGTCCCGAACCTCACACTCTGTCTGGGCTGTAGGTGTTTTGCGGTTGCAATCATCGCGGACGATCCGATCACGGCAACTGCAACCCATGCCGCTATTCCAACATCTTTATTCTGATTGACCCGAGTCGAATAAGCGGCCGCGCATGCGACGCCAAAGACTGTCAGACCACTACTGAGCAGTGCGGGCCAATATTGCGGGTCCTTCGAATTCGAGGAGACCAACTGCTGCTCATTGGTCGAGGACCGCGGTCCATCAATCGACATGTTCATCTCTTGCTCCTGATACGATTTACCCCTGCCGCTTCCGCTCGTATATCAGATTCTCACGTCCATGAAAAACTGCTCCCGGGGCGAGGCATGCGGCTGTTCTCTTCGCTGACCTGCTCATTCAGGGTCCAGAGATCGTAGAGCCATCCCAACAGAAACAGCCCACCGGTCAGGAACCAGAGAATCCCGGTGACCCACTTCCCAAGATACAAGCGATGGACGCCAAAGATGCCCAGGAAAGTCAGCAGCAGCCACGCCACGTTGTAGTCCATCACACCGGAGTGATATCGACGCTCGGCACTGCGATGTAATGACGGCATCAGGAACAAATCCACCAGCCATCCGATGCCCAGCAGGCCCAGTGTGAAGAACCAGATCGTGCCCGTTACCTGCTTTCCGTAATAGAAGCGATGGGCTCCCATGAAGCCAAAAACCCAGCAGAGATATCCAACGATCAAGCTGTGATTTGACGATTGTGTCGCGTTCATTTCATTTTACCCTGACAGACTGGGGAGACGTTTGTAATGCGAAAGCGGTTTCGCCTGGTGTCGTTCGCTTTTCGATATCAGATATTCGTTTGTTGAATGATCGTCTGCTGGATCTGTCCCGCAATCGACGTGCCATTTCCCGATCCCATCCGGCAGACGAACATTCAAAGGGCATGTTCCTTTATTTCTGCCGACCATCGGTTTCTCAGCCACCATGGTGACGGGTCAGCGTTCGGTGGATGTCCGGTTGCAGGCGGCCGAAGTGAAGAAATGCGGGGAATTGTGCCCGGCAGACCGGGAATTGACCCAGCGGCACGCGATTCGCGTCACTCTGCTTTTGATGACTCGACGACTTTCAGTTCCCGCGCCAGTCACCGTGTCGAGATCCATTCATTTCGGTCTGGCGCATGATCTATCAGCAGAGGCCAGCAAAATGACACCCATCGAAGACCGAAACCATTTTCGAAATCTTTTGGACTCTTTCGACACCGCACTTCTGGTAACGCACGGACGAGGGCGGAGTCTTCACTGCCGTCCAATGACAGTGGCAGATGTGGAACACGACGCATGCGTGTGGTTCGTGACCTCACTTGATGCAGGTAAGGTTCGTGAAGTGACTACCACGTCAAGCGTCTGCGTCGCCTGCCAGAGCGGAAGGAAATTTCTTTCGCTCAGCGGCGAAGCGACTGTCGTGCATGACCGAGCCCGGATTCGAGATCTCTGGAAAGAATCCTGGCGCGTCTGGTTTCCATCCGGACCCACAGACAACTCCATCGCCCTCATTCGAGTGGAGCCGACAGAAGGTGAGTACTGGGATGGTTCAGGCTTGAATGGTCTGGCCTATCTGTTCAAAGCCGGAAAGGCCTACTTTGCCGGAGAAAAAATTGAGCCCGTCGAAACGATGAATCGCTTTGTCTCTTTTCGTGAACCAGCGAATTCCTCCCGGGCATCCGCTCAATAACGCATGCAATTGTCACCTGTTGGTCCGTCATCCCGATGGATTTCCGACACCCCATTACTCCCGCATCAGCGAAGTGACATCGGCGATGTGGTGAAACATATTCAAAGGAATACCCTATGATTTTTCATTGTTCAGATTTGGCTGGCTGGCACATCAAGTCCAGCGACAGACACCGATTTCTTCTGCACGACATCCTGTTCGATAGTCGAACTGGACAGGTTCACCGATTCGTAATCATTCGTGCTGACGAAACCGGCGAAAAGTTCTTGCTGATCGATGCCGACAAAGTCGATTCGTACTGCGAGTCGGAACGTGAAATTCATGTCTGCCGCACGGCTGAGGAATTTCAGCATGCGTTGCCGCTCGAACAGGACCCGCCACTCGATGTGCAGGAGGCATCGCACCTGGTGGCCTACTACGACTGGCCCACTTACTGGGCTGTGCAGCAGAAAAAAATGAGTGAGTTGCGGATCGCTTCGGAAGAAGTGGCAGGCTCAAACTGGAATCCATGGTTATGGAGTGCAGGGAGCTTGCTGGGTTTTGATGTTTATCGTCAGGACAAACATATCGGTCAGATCGCAGATCTTGTCATGGACACTGCAACGCGCCACATCATCACCGTCGCAGTCGCGGCGAATCAGTCGGCGAATTTTGGCGACCTGCATCTGCGAGCGTGTGATCTTTCGGTTCCGGACTTTGTGAAGCGTTTTGTGGTTGCAAATGTCCCGGGTGTGGTTGTCAGTCATCAGGAAGACTGTGGCCGGAAGACCTCGCTTCCGGTCGTACCGCGAGAATCACTCTGCCAGTCGCGTTGATGCGGCGATTGTCTTACCGGAAGGACACTCCGAAATGCTTCGTTTCTTGCCATGGAGATCAGTTGTTCGTCGAGCCGCCAGAGCCTATGGAATCATGGATCCTGCTCTTTGGCTGGCGCGATTGCGACAGTTCTCGCAACCCAGTGAAGTGCAGGAGCCCATTGAGTTGCTGCGAGCCGGGATTCATTTTCATGCCCGGGGACTGATTAACACAAAAGCCATCCAGCACAACCTTGACTGGGTCTGGCCTTACTGGGTCGAACGACAGTTTGATCCTCACGATGCCTCTTTCATCCCTCGCGCGTTTTCCTTCAGTCATATCAATCTGACGCACCGGAACTGGACAGCGGTTGGTCTGCCAGATTTGCCAATCGTGTCGCTGGTGGATCCTCGAGGGCTCGTAACGCCCCTGCATGATGGATGGTCGATTGATTTCTGGGTCGTCGACCAGTTTGGGGACGTGCTCTACCCAAGCCGATCCGGCAGTCACGAGTGTCAACAGGTGATGGTGGTCGGAGAGAATCAGGTCGTCGAGACGATTACCAGTCGGGACTCGATGTCGTTGAAGAACTCCACAAGGCTCAAATGGGAGAGCGAAAGACCCTTGCTGGAGATTGATTCGGTCGTGAGCGGGGCACGTGGCGGTTCACTGGTGGTCGCGATTCGGCCGTATAATCCGGAAGGCATCCAGTTTGTTGACGAAGTGAAGCTGCTTGCTGATGGAGCTGGATGGCGTGTCAATCAGCAAACAGATGTTCTCACCAGTCGGCCAGCTGATTCCACAATCACCTCGCACTACGACCACGGAGACGTCGCGGGCAATCTGAGTAGGTCCAAACCGGGACAATCCATTCCTCAGCATTCTGAATATGAATCCTGCGATCAGGGTATGGCCACTGCTGCTTCTTTGTTTCGGATTGATGCAGACCGGTTCCAGCTACGAACAACCGTTTGCCTTGAACAGGAACTCCGCAGTCAGGGGAACAGCTGCCCGGCGGATCCGTGCATCGACTGGGCTCAGATTCGTACTCAGGTGGCCACACTTCAGGTGCCGGATGAGCGATTCATGAAACTGTATGATTCGGCGGTCGTGACGCTGACTCTTTTGTCCGCGGGAGAACTGGTCCCTGGCCCGTATACATATCGAAGGTTCTGGTTCCGTGACGCCTGCCTGATGATGAATCCGATGCTTTCGATCGGGCTTGTGGAGCGTTGTCGCCGACACCTCAGTCGGTTTCCCTCGCGACAGCAGAGAGACGGCTACTTTCGTTCGCAACAGGGTGAATGGGATTCAAATGGCCAGGTCCTCTGGATTCTGAACCAGTTCCGAAAGCTGACGGGAGAACAGGCACCAGACTCGCTGCTCGGCGTCATTCGGTCGGCATTACGATGGATTGAGAAGAAACGAGTTGATCCCGGGGTTGATTGTCGACATGCCGGTCTCATGCCTGCGGGATTCAGCGCAGAGCACCTTGGTCCGAACGATCACTATTACTGGGACGCCTACTGGTCTGAGGCTGGTGCGAGAGCCGCGGCAGAACTGCTGGAAGAATTCGGCCAGGATGCTGAAGCCTGTCGGGCCATTGCCCTTGCAGATTCCTTTCTGGTGTCCATCGATCGCAGCCTGTCGAAGAACATGACGGCCAAATCTGCCCGTATGATTCCCGCGTCTCCCTATCGCCGGATGGATGCCGGATCGATCGGCTCACTGGTTGCGGACTATCCCCTCAGGCTGACTGCACCTGATGATGCGGCCATCTGGAACACTGCGGATCACCTGTTACGGAAGCACTTTGTCAACGGTGGCTTTTTTCAGGATATGGTTCATTCGGGTATCAATGCTTACCTGACACTGAATGTCGCACAAACGTTACTTCGTCATGGCGACACGCGTTTCCAGACTCTGATAGAGAATGTTGCCCAACTGGCGTCTCCCACGGGGCAGTGGCCGGAAGCCATCCACCCACAAACTCTGGGGGGATGCATGGGAGACGGACAGCACGGCTGGGCTGCCGCAGAATGGGTCATGATGATGCGCAACTGTTTCGTCCGTGAGGAACAAGGCGGTCTCATCATTGGTTCCGGCATCTTTACAGAATGGATGCAGTCGCGAAAGACACTGTCATTCGGCCCGACCCTGACGCCGTGGGGAGCTGTCTCTGTTCGGATTGAAGACGCGGCAACAGAGCCTGTTCTGTTCATCGATGCAAAATGGAGACACACACCGCCGAGCATTGAAATACGTGTTCCCGGTTACGAAGTCGTGTCGAACGCGAGCTCAGGGACTGCTGTTGCTCTGAAACCAAAACGTCAGAACGCAGAAACGGCGGCATTACAAGACACATCAACCCCGGGAGTGACATCATGAAGATAGCCATGTTTACCAACACGTACCTGCCACATGTCGGCGGCGTCGCCAGAAGCGTCAGCACTTCTGCAGATATACTCCGTCAACTTGGCCACGACGTCTGTATTGTCGCTCCTGAGTTTGATGGCGCAGAGATGTCCAGCGACGATGTCCTGCGTGTTCCCGCCATACAGAATTTCAACGGCAGCGATTTCTCGCTGAGGCTGCCGCAGCCCTGGCTGATTTCTGAATTCATTGAGAAGTTCCGTCCCGATGTTATTCACAGTCACCATCCGTTTCTCCTGGGGGATGCGGCTGTTCGAGTGGCTTATGAGCGACGTCTTCCGCTGATCTTCACGCACCACACAATGTACGAACAGTATACCCACTATGTGCCAGGGGATTCAGATTCTCTGAAACGCGTGGCTGTCCAGATGGCGACTGAGTACTGCAATCTTTGCCACCAGGTGATTGCGCCCAGCCAGAGCGTTGCAGATCTGATTACAGACCGTGGCGTGAGCGTACCCATATGCAGCCTGCCGACAGGTATCGATACACACTTTTTCGCCAACGGAGAGGCCAGTCGGTTCCGCAGGAAACATCAGATCTCTGACAAAGCCTGCGTGCTGGGACACGTCGGTCGCCTCGCAGAAGAAAAGAATCTGATTTTCCTGACAACGGCTGTGTCCGAGGCCCTTCAACACCGGCCGGAGACCATTTTTTTGGTTGTAGGTGATGGTGACAGCAGGCCGCAGATGGACAGAATCCTGAGCTCACACGTCGATTCAAGTCGCATTGTGTTTACAGGTCGCCTGTCCGGTCAGGATCTGGCGGACGCCTACAGTGCCATGGATGCATTCGTGTTTGCATCTCGTTCTGAGACACAGGGGATGGTACTTGCAGAAGCGATGGCTGCAGGTTGCCCTGTTGTGGCTCTGGATGCTCCGGGTGTGCGCGAAATTGTGACGGATGCCAACGGAAGGCTCCTCAGCAGTGACGCTACAGAATCGGACTTTGCCATAGCGATCATGCAGCTGACGGAGAATACAAAGCAGTTGATGCAAATGTCAGAAGAAGCACTTCTTACCGCTCAGTCCTTTGGTCAGGACGTTGTCGCGAAGGATCTGATCAAGGTCTACGAACAGTCCCTGGACAACGTCAGGGCAGCCGACGGCGGAGATCTGACGGGATGGGACATGTTGCAGGGCCGCCTGCAGGCAGAGTGGTTTCTTCTGGAAGAAAAAGCATCGGCGCTAATGGCATCCATCATTGAAACAGAAGCCACTCAGGCAGAACTCGTTTAAGTTGACCGGTGATCCAAACAAATGGGAGAACCTCATGTTGTCCAGAATCGGAAGCACACTCCGAAAACTACGTCGCAGATTCAGTCGAACGCAACTTCTTATTCGATGGCTGCGTCTGGAAGATGCAGGTGAGCAGAATAGCAACAATCAGCATGGTGTCGTTGTGCTGCAACTGGATGGACTTTCCAGAAAACAGTTCGAAGCAGCGATCTGTAAGCATCGATTGCCATTCCTGAAGAAGATGATTGACCGAGGCTACTTCGATCGAATGAGCTTCTATTCAGGCGTACCTTCAACGACACCCGCCGTTCAGGCCGAAGTGATGTATGGTGTTCCGTGTGCTGTACCTTCATTTCAGTTTCTGCACCGAGCAACAGGCCGCATTTTTCGAATGTTCGACATGGAGGCTGCTTCGGCCACGATCAGAGAACAATGCGCAGAAACGCAGCCGCTTTTGCGCGGTGGCGCAAGTTATTCGAATCTTTATTCGGGAGGTGCGGAAGAATCGGCCTGCTGCGCGGAAACGACGGATGTATCCAGAACCCTGTCGGATCTGAATCCACTCAGAGCGGTCGTGATGCTCGCCCTGTACTTTGTGACACTGTTACGAATCACATTGCTGACATTTGCTGAGGTCCTTGTCGCGACATTCGACATGCTGAAAGCGTTGTTTTGCAGAAAGGACTGGCGATCGGAAATCCGCTTCGTGCCTGCGCGCGTACTGGTCTCTGTGATCATGCGTGAATGGGTCCGAATTGTCGTCAAGCTGGCCATGGCCAGAGGAAAACCCATCATCTACGCAAACCTGCTTGGCTACGACGAGCAGTCACACCGACGAGGTCCGGATTCTTATTTTGCCCACTGGGGGCTGAAAGGAATCGACAGAACAATCGAAGACATCTTCCATGCAGCGCAGCGGGAAGATACGCGTGACTATGAAGTGATCGTGTTTTCAGATCATGGTCAGGAAGCAGCAACCGTCTACGAATTTCGCCATGGCCAATCCATTCAGACAGCTTTGAAGAATGCTTTCAGCCGGCTGCTTTCGGAAATGCCGGAGATCTATCGGCCGGATGACGCACAGAAAGCGTCCCTGTTAAACCAGCGGACAAGACACCTGATGCACACTCGTCGTGGTCGAAAGGCAACGTCGGACCTGAAGTTGAATGAGATGGCTGAATCGGTGGTGGTGACAGCGATGGGACCACTGGGGCATATCTATCTTCCTGAAGGGACATCGACGGATGTCAGGGCCGAGCTGGCTCAGGAGCTTGTGCTGAAAGAGCACGTTCCACTCGTGTTGTACAGGGATTCGTCCGGCGCATTTGCAGGAAGAAACCGTCGAGGTCTCTGGAATCTGCCCGATGATATCATCTCGCTTGTAGGTCCACAGAATCATTTTGCGGACGAGATCGCGACCGACCTCATACGATTGTGTCAGCACGAAAATGCGGGCGATCTGATCATCAGCGGCTGGGATCCCGAATCCGAACCGATGACGTTTGTGCAGGAAAATGGTGCGCACGGCAGCATCGGTCTTCAGGAAACAAGAGGTTTTGCACTCATTCCGCAGTCGATTCCGGTGGAATCAAGAACGGCCTCCAATGGTGAAAAGTATATTCGGGGGATTGACCTCCACGACTGTATCACCAAATACCGGGAGTCCGGGAATATGCGCTCTGAATGGAATGCTTATGGCCGGACAAGTCATGAAGTGGCTGAACCGGCACCGGGCGGGTCAGCGAGAGGCGAGTCATCAGCGGCTGTGCGGGTGGAATCTTCCGTGTCGCTAGCGGGACCGGCTCAAGGAAGACTTCGTGTCATGACGTGGAATGTGCATCATTGTCGAGGCATGGATGGAAAGTGTCGGCCGGATCGTATTTCCCGAGTGATTGCCGATTCGAACGCTGATTTGGTTGCCCTTCAGGAACTGGATGCCTACCGACCGCGATCTCGCGGAGAACATCAGGCCGCACTGATTGCTGCGCAGCTTGGTATGTATCATCGATATTTCCCCGTGTGGGAAGTCAACCATGAGAAATACGGCCTGGCCGTCATCAGCCGATATCCAGTCCGTCTTTTTAAGGAAGGACTCCTGAATGACAGAACAGGGAAACGTCGATCAGAACCACGTGGTGCGATATGGGTGAAAGTCGATACGCCTCAGGGCGAGGTAAGTTTCCTGAATACGCATCTGGGTCTGACGTCCAGAGAACGCCGCGAACAGACTCATGCGCTGCTGAGTTCGGAGTGGCTTGGTCGAAGTGATTCCGATCACGCGATCGTTGTTGCGGGTGATTTCAATGCGGGACTTGCCTCGCCTGTTGTCAGCATGCTCAGCGAAAACCTGCAACCTGCAACCCCGGCGAACGTAAAGAATCGTCACGTCAAAACGTTTCCCTCTCCGATTCCACTGCGCTGGATCGATCACATTCTTGTCAGTCCCCATTTTGAAGTGGAACAGGTGCAGGTACTGCAGCGACACCCGGCCAGAGTGGCATCGGATCATCTGCCCCTTGTCGCGGATCTTGTGATATGTCCGCCGGAACAAAGCCTGGATGCTGAAGCTTCGAAATCCCGCGAGGTCGATATTTGCAGCGCTGACGAAGTGTTTCATCAGAAAGCCGAAACACCCATGACAGAAGTTGCCTGAGCGGCTGTGATGCCACGAATCTCCCAGCATGATGGACCGTCCCAACAGGCATCGCTGAATGGTGCCCGGGCCAGCCGATATCGACTCTGGCTGCTTGTTCTCTTCTTGTCCGTATTGCTGTTCCTGGGTTGCTCTCAATGGATTGACTGGACCACAGTGCGCGACTTGTACATGAAGACGCACCCGGCGGTCTTTGTTTCAACCCTGATCTTACTTCCGTTGGTTGGCTTCCCCATCAGCGTCCTGCTGCTGTTGACTGGTGCGCGTTTCCGTTTTCCGGTGGCATCAACCATCATCGCTGTTGTGATGGGGATCCATACCGAAGCGGCCTGGCAGATTTGCCACAGTGCAATCCGCCCGGGAATTCTCCGGAAACTGGAGGAATGGCGCATGAAGGTGCCGGAAATCTCTGATCGACACCAGTGTTGGTTTACCGCCGTTTTTGTGACAGTGCCCGGTTTGCCGTATGCCACCAAGATCTATTCGCTGGCACTGTCCAACCTGCCACATGCCAGGTATCTGGTGATCGTCTGGCTATTTCACTGGCTGAATGCGTTGATGTTGCTGGGGACAGGGAATGTCGCCTTCAATCATACGGCTTGGTTGCCGGTGATCATTGCTGCTGTACTGGGCGTCAGTCTTTTGACTCGATGGTTCCTGAGAGGGAGGCGGGCCCGACTCCAGCAGTTGGTCACTCAAGCTTCGTTCAGTCAACTCGGGCCCAAATCGAACCTCGACGAAGATATCGATTCTTCTCCTGATCGTTTGCAGGATGCCGACCTGCAGAAGATGCGGTAAAGGCCGGATCCGGAATTACTGAAGGACCCGGCACTAAAGTATCAGCAGCAGAATCGCGAATGCCAGAAAGCAGCCACTGGCCAGAAGTACAAGCAGCGAAACGGCCTTTGGATACGTCTGAGATGGCATTCCGCCGGGAATGTTTGCCGCCTCAACACCACCCCGCGTCAGGGCTTTGGTTGCGGTTTCGGTGAACAGGACCTTCATTCGATGTTGTTGTCCATCGATTTCCCAGCAGGCAACGGCTTCACCGGGCAGGTACCCGCCGTTCGCAATTTCACCAGAATAATATCCAAGCACGAATCTTCCGTTATTTCCAACGGCATGGCGTGCAGACAGCGGCTGAGACTCGCCCACAAAGATCAGCTTCACGGCGCGACATGCTTCTTCCGCAGACTTGAAGCCCCTCACTTCCAGATCCAGGCGGATCAGACCGGCATCGGCTCCTTTGGTATGAACGACCAGGCGGCCGGATTCGCACCATTGTTCGGCGGTCGTATGTGACTCTGGCTTCGGTGTCATTGTGGAAGACATAATTGACCTCCGAATGGCCCTGTGATTTGTGAACAGGAGAATGCGCGAACGAACAGGAGCAACTTCGTTTCCTGTCCATGCTTCACTACCTGCAGGGTGCAAAGTCCGTGCCGGACAGTACTTGCTGCATATCGGGAACTTGGGAGTATCAGAGACCGAACGATTTTCTGATGGGAATGCGATGTTTTGACCCCGGTTTCGGAATGGTCTGATTGCTGAAAGAACAGCGCGGTCGTTCAGCGACCAGGATCACTCGCCATAGAAATCGCAGGCTTGTCCTTCGGACGCCGGAAAGCGAAGGATTGATGGTCGCCGTTTGGCGGCTAGACTTTGCACCCGTCGCATGTCGCATTTGGCCGGTGCTGCGATTCCCTCCGGTGAAATCGCCCCCTCTTCCACGGTGGGGACAGTTTCTTCGAGAGGCCCGGAAGTGCTATGGCCAAAAGAGCAGCGGCAAGATAACCCGGACAATCAAATGACAAATGTACTTGTAATAGATGATGATCGATCGGTCTGCGAGATGGTCCGACACTCGCTGGCTCGCGCTGACCTGACCACCGTTACTGCGATGACGGCCGATGAAGGGCTTCAATTGCTGGCGTCGGAGCAACCGGAAGTCGTGTTACTCGATGTGATGCTGCCGGGTGTCTCCGGGTTGGACGTTTTCAAGCAGATTCAGGAACACGATCGACGGCTTCCCATCATCTTCATTACTGCAGGATCTGACAGCACGACTGCGATCAAAGCGATGCAGTTGGGTGGCTTCGACTACGTCACAAAGCCTCTCAATCTTCCTGCGTTAACCGATCTGATTGAGCAGGCTATTGAAACGCGACGGATGATGAGTACCCCCGTTGCTCTTTCAATGAAGGATCAGGTTGATCCCAACATGGAAGCATTCGTGGGTCGCAGTGGCCCGATGCTGGATGTATTTAAGTCGATTGGTCGAGTCGCCGCCCAGAATGTGCCGGTCTTGATTCGCGGCGAAAGTGGAACCGGAAAAGAGCTGGTCGCCCGAGCAATCTACCAGAACAGCGACCGAGCGAATGCGCCATTTATGGCTGTTAACTGTGCCGCGCTACCGGATGCATTGCTGGAAAGTGAACTCTTCGGGCATGAAAAAGGCGCCTTTACGGGCGCGGACAAGCAGCGAATTGGCAAGTTTGAGGCATGTACCGGCGGGACCATCTTTCTGGATGAAATCGGGGACATGTCGTTGCTGGTTCAAAGCAAGATGCTTCGCCTGCTGCAACAGCAGGAATTCGAACGCGTTGGCGGAAACACCACCATCAGGACGGACGTCCGTATTATCGCAGCGACCAATCTTGATCTGGATCATATGGTGAAGGAGGGTGAATTCCGCGAGGATCTCTTTTACCGATTGAACGGACTCACCATACATCTGCCGCCACTTCGTGAACGTGGCGAAGACATTACGCATCTTATCGAACATTATCTGCGATTCTGGGCGAAACAGATGCATCGGGAAGATATTGAGGGGGTCTCTCCGGAAGCACTTGAGCTCCTGAAGAACTATCGATGGCCTGGCAACGTGCGTGAATTGCAAAGCGCGATGCGGCAGGCGCTGCTGAATTCCACAGGCCCGGTTGTGGTGCCGTCCTGTTTGCCAGTCGATGTGATTGGAAAAACATTGTCGGCGGAGAGTTCCAGCGATGAAGAGAGCGCATCGTCGGGTGTCCCTTCAGACCTTGCTCCCTTTGTCGAACGGCGTTTGGCGGCGGAATCAACAGACCTTTATGCCGAAGCGCTCGAACAGATGGAATTGTTTCTGATGACACGCGTGCTGGAATTTACCGAAGGGAATCAAACGCGCGCCGCTGAGATTCTGGGGATCACTCGGGGTAAGATCCGGAACCGAGTCAAGCAGTTCGGTATTACGCTGGACAAACATGTGGGGCTCGAAGATTAGCGGTCTCGCTTCTCATGGCGTTTGTTCAGCGCAGCAATGGCCAGATCAGAAAGAGTAGAGCTCTTCATCGGTTGACTCGCAAGCTCAACGGTTTTGCTGTGCAAATGCGCTAGCGTTCAAACGTTCGATCCTGAACTCGGGATACGCGCAGACTGGATGTGAGCGGAAACCGGATGCGCGCGAGCGGACAACGTTCAGGTTGGCCGCTGTGGATCCGCTGCATCGTTCTCGAACCCAGAAATTTCCACTGGTTCGGCCTCTTCTGTGATTCCTTTTAATGACGCAAGTGCCTTCAGGGATAGGTCTTGCGCTGTCATTGATAAGTTTACTCTTCGCCTTCGGCACGACACGTGCTTTACATCTCCATACAAGTCAGGAATGAACTTTAACGGAGACAATGTTTCACCACTCTCAGAACAGCTCTTCAGACGCTGGTTGCAATCGGAGTTTTCAACTGCACTCTCACGGGGAGGTGCCAGCCAGTCACTCGGCTCCACAGCAGGAGTCATCCGTGACCAGCGGTGAAGAAGCTTCCGGGGCGGATATCAGCGTATCGGCTCCTGGTTTCCAGTTGGACATCAATGGCAAAGACACGTCCGGGACGAATGAAGTCGATGTCAATGTGACCGAGGGAAACGCAAGTGCTGATGTGGATTTGAAGGATTGAAGTGAGAGAGTTTGAGTCAGCTGCATGTGCTGCTGACGGTTAAGAACCTTGTCGGTCGTTGTCGAAGCAACGATCTTTCGCGAAGGAAAGTATCATGTTGAGTTGGGCATTAACCTTTATCGTCATTGCATTGTTGGCTGGTCTGTTTGGCTTCGGCCTGGTGGGTGGGATGGCTTATACGGCCGCAAAAATCTGCTTCTTTGTCTTCCTTGTGCTGGCCATTCTCAGCGCACTGACTGGTCGTCGAGCTCCGCTTTAATGTTCGGTGATCAGCCACAACAGGAATTCAAATAATGACTGGGCGATGTTGTTATTTCGTCATCTATTGAAAAGGGGGAATCGTCATGAAAGCCATTCTGATCATCGGGGTCGCTGTATTGCTGATGGTTGTCGGCGGTTGGGTCACGGTCACAAACACTGATGGCTCGACGACCGTGACACTCGATAAAGACGAAGTGAAGGCTGACACTGCAGAGGCAGTAAAGAAGGGTGAAGATCTGGTAGACGGTGCGGTTCAGGAAGGCCGAGACCTGATCGACCGCGCAACGGAGAAAGATAAAAATGAGACCAGTCCGACTGCGGAGGAATAGCCTGCCTCAACGGATGATTCTTCAGGTCAATTCAGACAGTGCAGCTCGTTCTTTCCTGCAAAGAACAGGGCTGCACTGTCTCTTTCGTTCTGATCACGCGGTGTTCGGCAAATCGTACTCCGGCCGGTGACTTGATCTGATCCGTTCGCGGTTTAGAGTTCTGGTACTTGAGATAGATCTGCTGCCAAACTGGTGCTGACGGTTAATTCATTTCCTACACCAGAATCAATCACATCGGAAGACAAGCCGATTCCAATTACGATGGCCGTACCAGAGGCAATTATTGACGAGAATCCTGACGCGATTGTCGTCAGTGACAGCCACGGCACCATACTCCGCTGGAATCGAGCTGCGGAAAAGCTGTTCGGCTGGGACGCAACCGAAGCCATCGGCCGGAACGCCAGCGAACTGATCATCGCGCCGGAGATTGCTGACCAGTACCGCGAAGCGATGAAGCAGCTTGTGGCCGCATCGATCCCTTTTCAGGGGCAGCGGCGCATAACGGTCCGGAACCGGGAACAACGCAGGATTGCTGTCAGGTTCTGGTACCACACGGTTCAGGAAGAAGGTCACGTTCGCGTGATCGGTTTCTTCCGCGACAGTTCGCAATCCGATTATCTGGAAGCGTTGCTGGCACGGCAGCGAATGGAGTCGCGTCTTCTCAATCCGGATGCATTGCACGCCAACGAGGATGAATCCTTCGAAAGTGCATTGCTGGAGACTCTGCATTCCATCTGCGAGATAACGCACTGGCCGATCGGCCGGGCGTTATTGCCATCGGATGACGAGCAAACGCTGCTGTCGACAGTGTGGACGTGCGTTGACAAAGTGAATGAGCCCTTCTGCGAAGTATTCGCAGGTCAGGCTTTCCGGCGAAATGTAGACCTGGCGGGCCAGGTCTGGGAAACGGGGCAGTCTGAATGGCAGCGAATTCAGCCTTCAGATCCGTATTCGCAGGACTCAGGTCACCACATTGATATTCGAAGTCAGTATTGTGTCGCGGTCCGGCATCGCCGCGAGGTGATCGCCGTTCTGCAGTTCTTTTTGACGGAAAATGAGCCCCCGGATGTCGGGCTTCGGAATTTGGTCCGAAAGCTCAGTCGTGCCCTGGGACACACTATTGAACGGAGAGCGTGGGAAGAGGAGCGGCGACGGCTGGCTGCAATCGTCGAATCGACTTATGACGCAATTCTGAGCAAAGACCCCGGGGGAATCATCACGAGCTGGAATAAAGGTGCAGAACGCCTGTACGGTTTCTCCGCTGACGAAGCGGTTGGTCAGTCCATCGAAATCATTCTGCCGGGCTCACTTCGACAGGAAGAGCGGGAGATTCAGGAGTCCATCCGAACGGGTCAGCGACTCGAGCAATTCGAAACTCAGCGCCAGCGTAAGTCCGGCGAAGTGATTAATGTTTCGCTGACGTTGTCTCCTTTGATGAACGAAGAGGGCCGCGTCATCGGAACGGCATCCATCGAGCGAGACATCACTCGCCGTAAGGAAGCCCAACACCGATTGCAGGAGGCTATGGAAATCGCCGAGGCAGCGAATCTGGCGAAGAGCGAATTTCTGGCAAACATCAGCCATGAGCTGCGCACGCCTATGAACGCAATTCTGGGCATGACAGATTTATCGCTGAAGGAAGAGTTGCCAGAGGATGTTCGCGACTATCTGGAGACGGTCCGGGATTCAGCAGACACGATGTTGTTCCTGATTAACGAAATCCTGGATTTCTCTCGCCTGGAAGCTGGGCGATTTGAGCTGGAGAATGCGCCGTTCGATATCCGGGGAATGCTTGACCAGACTCTTCGAGCGTTGTCTTTTCGAGCTCATGAGAAAGGATTAGAGCTAGTTGCGGATGTCAGTTCTTCCGTGCCGCAATGTGTAGTCGGAGATGAAATCCGGCTGCAACAGATACTGAGCAATCTGACAAATAACGCGATCAAGTTCACGGAGTCTGGCGAGGTTGTTGTAACGATTGGGGTTGAAGACGTTCTTGTCGGAGGTTCACAGGATTCTGCCAACCAGGCGAATTGTGAAACCGTCACACTTACGTTTTGCGTGCGAGACACCGGAATAGGCATCAGCCCGGAGGACCACGAACGAATTTTCGCTCCGTTTACTCAGGCGGACGCCTCAACAACGCGTTCATACGCTGGTACAGGGCTCGGCTTGTCAATCTGCCGAGAACTGGCAACCCTGATGGGTGGGCAAATCCGTGTTGAAAGCAAGCCCGGTAGTGGGAGCAGTTTCTTTCTGACGGTGACTTTTCTGACAGGTGAATGCGATACTGATCGCGACGCGACTACAGACACCATCATTGACGACCTTTCCGGGACGGCCGTACTGATTGTTGACGATAACGAAACGATCCGTGCCAATCTGAAGGACATGGTGGAATCCTGGTCGATGCGGGCTGAAGTCGCGGAGAGTGGTGATGCCGCATTAAGAGCTCTGCAGACAGCCTCGTCAGACAGAGATGGTTTTTCCCTGTTGATTGTCGATGCTGTCATGCCGGGCATGGACGGGGTTGCCCTTCTGGAGCACGTTCAGAATTCCGCCGAATCCAATGGCACAGCAATCCTGATGATGTCGCCAGCGGATCAGCGACTGTTTAAGTCGCGAATAGAACATCTGGACGTCGGTGCATTTCTGGATAAACCCGTTTCGCAGTCCAGTTTGCTCGGAGCGATCTCTGAAGCGTTCGGGGAGGCTGTATTGATCAAATCGAACGAAGACCGCATCGTCAGGACAAGGCGGCCTCTTCGGATTCTTGTTGCCGAAGACATTCCGGCGAATCAGAAAGTTGTCAAAGCTATCCTCGCAAAACGGGGGCATTCGTATCGCATCGCTCACAACGGGCGGGAAGCGATTGATTTTTACACACGCGAAGCTTTTGACGCGATTCTGATGGATGTTCAGATGCCAATCATGGACGGATTGCAGGCTGTACGAGCGATACGGAGTAGCGAAGGTGGCAACCGCCATATACCCATCGTGGCGATGACTGCCCACGCGATGCGTGGCGATCGGGAGACTTGTCTCGCCGCTGGTATGGATGCCTACGTTGCAAAACCAATTGATGCCGCTTTGCTGCTGAATACTCTTGAACGACTCACTGATTCGCTCGTTGAGGTTGATCCTGAAAATGGCGCCCCGAATCGCTCCCGCGGTCAATGGACGTTGAGGAGCAGTTCCCATTCAACACCACCGGCTGAACTACGAAGAAACTCCGAGGGTGCATCAGAGACTACCGGTCGGGTCTGGCACGTGGATGTTGCCATGAGTCGAATGGGCGACGATGTGAATTTACTGGCGAAGATGGTGGACTTCTTTCTTGAGGATTCCGGCGAGCTTCAGAGTCGTCTGAGTGAGGAAGTGGCAGTGGCTAACTGGGCGGAAGCGAAGCGGATCGCCCACAGCCTGAAAGGCCTCTGCTCAAATTTTGAAGCGGCACCTGCAGTCGCTGCAGCATTCGCTGTTGAAAGAGCCTGTTCAGATGTCAGTCCTGCTCAGATTTCCCAACTCCTAACCGTGATGAAACAAAGAATTGCAGAACTGACGGAAGCACTGAGAAATTGGCAGGCACAGCACTAATCCCGTCAGGCCACACCGCCGGCGGCCCACTGCTTTTCCGGCGAATCTGAATCTTAGACCTGAGTTCTGACGATTGCCCCGTGTCTGCGCATTTGCTTTCATGATGGCTGTTGAACGCTGTCAATCAGAATCGGGACTGAAGACCAAAGGCCTCAATCTTCTCAGGGGTCCGATTGCCATCACGGTCGGTTACTCGAGCCACATCGCCTTCAAATACAGCCTCCAGCGTGGTGCTCACTCCGTCTTTCAACACGGGACAGCTATTGGGAATTCGGAACGTCCGTTCGTTGCCATCAATCGCAATTGTCAGCGCATGATCATCGACTTCGGTAACGATACCCTCTGTCATTGCGCCTGCATCGACTCTGTCATCCAGAGATCCGGGTCGCGTATTTGTTGCAGCGTGGTCCGGGCCGGGCTGCAAATTGTCTCGTGCAAACGTCGGCCATGCGCTGGTTAACTTCGCGTGTCGGTCGGCAGCAGCGACCGCCATCACCAGGAAAGGCATCACCAGCCACACACGCCATCGATTTCTGGAGTGGTTCATTGCATTCTCCTTCTGCAGAGTTTCCGTTTGCCTGATCGAACTGCAGACGTCGCGAATGCCATGCCAAATGGCATTCGAGCCCCTCGACTGTCAGCCGTTGCCGTTGGTGGCGGGAACCACTGGACGCTGAGCGTCCAGCGCGGTTTCCAATCTGTCGGACCACCGGTGTTGCACACGAAATGTGAAAGGCATCTGGTCCCGGAAATCACTGGATTTCTGCAGATTAGGGTCGTAGTTCTGGCGCTTCGGCAAGAAATGCCGGTAATGGCATGACGTGTGCACCGGGTGCTCGTCAATTGAAGTCCGGTCCATTGTTAAATCGAGGCTTTTTTCAATGGCGCAATCAGGGAGGAGAGGGAGATGCTGGTACTTTCAAGAAAAGTGGATGAAGTCATCGTAATCGACGGACGAGTGCACCTTCGAATTCTTCAAATTCGTGGCAACCGAATTCGCATCGGTATTGAGGCGCCTGACGGGATGAGCATCACGCGATCGGAGATCACACGCGAACTTCTGTCGGATGCAACTTCAGAAGACGTATTCGATCGAGCGACGATTGGGTAGGGCTCGGAGTCGCTCGGTGCCCAATCGGACCTGAGCAATTCAAACGTTTGCTGCGTTGTTCCCGTCCGGGACGTGCTCGTTGGACATGTCGATCATTGTCCCCAGTAGTGTCAGCAAAGGCGAGGCGACAGCCGCGCCCAGAAAGCCGAACACGGCACCCAGAATGGCCTGCGTGATGATGACACTGGCAGGCAGCAATGATACCTGGGATTGCTGAACCACTGGCGTGATGACGTAGCTTTCCAGAACCTGCACGACGGCGAATCCGCCGATGACCATCGACACCGTGTCTGCTCCCTGAGGCACAGCGAACAGGACGGCCACCAACAGTGACAAGATGCCTCCGGCGTTTGGGATGAACGTCAGTATTGCTGTCAGCAATCCGGTCATAAAAGCCATGGGCACATCGCAAAGGTAAAGTACAAGCCAGGCCCCGAGCCCCGTCACACCCATGGATACAAATCTCGCCATTAACCATTGTTCGAGTCGGCGAACGCCTTCCCGAACGAAGGCACTGGCTGCAGTTCGATAGTCTGGTGGCAGCATCATCAAACCGTTTTCGACATATTGTCCTGGCGTCGCGGCAAGGAAGATGCCTGTGGCAAGAATCAGCAGACTATTGATGGCTATGCCAAACGTGGTGCGAAACAAATTGCCAACTGCCAGCAGTCCTCGTCCAGCGGCTCTCGTTGCCAGCGTCTCGCCGGCGGATACGTCATTTGAATCCGTTTGCTCACGTGAATCTGTCTGCGTCTTCGCTCTGTCAGACTCGGGAGAGGTGTCCTGCTCCGGGATCAGCCATTCCCCGATGATCGGAGTCGACCTCACCAAAGATACGAGGTGCGGTCTTGCCAGGGCAGCTTCCGAAACCCTGGCACGCGCTTCCGCAATGACATCAGCGCTTTCGGAAAGCTGCTGATTAATCTGAACACCGAAAGCGTATCCAAAGGCCGTAAACGACGCGGCACCGGTTGACAGCACGATTGCCAGAGCAACCGGGTAGCTGGTCCTCAGGTTACGAACAACAAATCGTGTTTGCATCCGGAGAAGTATTGCGAACAACAACGCCAGGAACAAAATAAAGACGACGTCGGGAGCCACAAGCAGAATCACCAGAGCGATCAGCACTTCGACCACCAGAACTGTGCTGAAATTGAGCGAGCGGTTCCCGATCGTTCTGACTCGACAATTCGAGTCGGTTTTTTGGGGCATCGTTTTGCATCTTTCGAACATCTGAGTCCCCAGCGGAAAAGGCCTGAACACTCAATGGTGTAGCCATTCAGTCACGCGGACTCACTTTTACGTGAGACCGGCGGCTGACAACAGCCGTGGTGCTGAATCCGTGAGGGAGAGCAAATCCCGCGGATGGCTCCGGGAACAACAGTCATCAAATCCGGGGATTTACCAATTTGGCGTTCGGAAGTCAGTTTCTTGCTACGAGCATTCGTAGAAATGCAATTTGCGATCGAATCAGAGGATCACGGGCAACGATGCGTCGAACGGGCTGTGAATTCTCCCGAATGTTTGAAAGTGTATTGTAAGGCTTGAAGCTCCGATTTTCCTGTGGGTGTTGATTCCGGGGATTTTGGAATGTGTTCATGAAGAGAGTCCTTCTTCCTTCATCATTTTCCTGAATGCGACCACAAAACAGACCAGTGAGACGTTGGTCGTCTTCACAGAGAGGAATGTTACCTGACGGACTCTCAGCAGGTTGCGTGCCAGTCCCTTGAGATTTTTCGTGGGAAGTTGTTGCTGTGGTCTTTGTTCAGGCGGCGGGATGCTGCAGAACGCATCGCGTTCTGCGTTGCCGGAGTCTGAGACGTTTCGCGCCGAATTACAGTTTGACAAACTGACGTTAAGAGTGCCCGTTTAAGTTAGGTGTGTGAGCCGCAGGAGTCTTATCCCCTTGAGAAAATTCAGATGACCATTCGATTGCTGCGTGTTGCAGCAACATTGCCACCAGTATGATCCTGCCACAACCCGTGTACGGGCTGCAGAAATCTCCCTGGTGTTTCCCGATTTAAGATGCATTGCCGACACGAACTGTGAAACCCGCAGAACAACCCAACCTGAAGCGGTACGCCTGGGCCACCGTGCTTCTGCTGGCAGCAAATGTTGTTCTGGGCGTGGCCACCATCCATCAGGTTCGTAACAGCGAACGCGATGCTGCTCAGGTGCAACAGATTCAAACCACGGTTGCTTTGCTGCTTTCGATGATTGTCGATGCCGAAACCGGGCAGCGTGGCTATCTGATCTCCGGTGAAGAGGAATATCTGGAGCCTTATCGGGAATCGATTACGGCAATTGAACGCCTGCTGTCAACACTGGATGAATTTGGTGAAGACGACGCTTTGCTGGCGGGCCGAATGCCGGAAATCCGACGGCATGTGGCTGCACGCATGAAAGAGCTGGCGCGATCGGTCGATGCCCGAAAAGAATCGGGTTTTGAGACTGCTCGTGCGATCATGCTGAGTGATCGGGGTAAGCAGGAGATGGAGCGTCTGCGCGTTATTTTTGAAGACCTGAATCTGCACAATGCTCGTAACCATGCCTCACAGCAGCGGCGTTCGACATTTACATACTGGCTTTCTGTTTTCATTGCTGTGTTGCTGGGCGTCGCGGTGATTGCGGTACTGGTGATGTATAGTAAGGTCGTTGAACGTCACAGTGAAAAACAGCAGCGCGCGACAGACGCCATCGCAGCACATCGAGAACGACTCCGAACTACGTTGAGCAGCATTGGCGATGCAGTGATCTCAACGGACGCTGATGGTCGCGTTGTCGACATGAATGCCGTGGCTGAAGCATTGACGGGATGGAAGACTTCGGATGCCGTCCAGCGGCCCTTGTCCGACGTGTTTCAGATCATCGGCGAAGCGACTCGAAAGCCTTCACCCAGTCCCGCCGCCGCCGTGCTGAGGGGAAGCCGGATCACTGGTGACAGAGGCAGCACACTGTTGATTGCAAAAGACGGTACCGAGAGGCTCATTGAAGATAATGCAGCTCCGATCCTGAACGAAAAATCTCAGGTGACCGGGTGTGTGCTGGTATTTCGCGATGTAACCAGCCGCCGACAGCAGGAGATGCGGCTGGCACAGAATGAACAGACTTTTCGAGAAACCTTCGATCGGGCTCCAACTGGAATTGCCCACGTAATGCTGGATGGACGGTGGCTTCGCGTGAACGAAAAACTCTGCGAGATCACTGGTTACTCACGGGATGAATTGCTGAGCCGCACCGCTCTGGAGATCACCCATCCCGAAGACGTTACGCTGGCAACGGAACTGGTCAAACAGCTGCTTGCGGGTGACATCCCGTCTTTTGCACTGGAGAAACGATACCTGAGCAAAAATGGTGATCCGGTCTGGGTGAATCTGACAGTCGCGCTGATGCGAGACAACGTCGGAAAGCCTGATTTCTATGTTGTTATGATCGAAGACATCCGCGAATGGCGTCAGGCAGAAGAGAATCGAATGCGGCTGGCGGCAATTGTGGAGTCTTCGAACGACGCCATCATTGGAAAGAGCTTTGAAGGAATTGTGACGAGCTGGAACCCGGCAGCTGAGCGGCTGTTTGGTTTCACCGAGGCCGAAATTCTGAATCAGCCGGTTTACCGTATTGTGCCGGAATCCCTGCATGAAGAAGAGCGCCAGCTGCTCGAAAGAATCAGCAACGGGGAGACGGTGGATCGGTACGAATCCGCGCGATTGCGAAAGGACGGAACCTCCATTGATGTCGTGCTGAACATCTCGCCAATTCTGAATGCGAAGAAGGAAAAAATCGGAATCGCGTCCATTGTTCGCGACATTACAGAGCAGAAGAAATCCGCCAGGATTATTCAGGAGAGTGAAGAGCGGTTTCAGACCCTCGCGGACAACATTTCTCAGTTCGCCTGGATGGCTGACGCGAATGGATGGATTTACTGGTACAACCGCCGCTGGTACGAATACACGGGAACGACGTTCGAAGAGATGCAGGGATGGGGATGGAAGAAGGTTCATCACCCGGATCATCTTGACCGTGTTGTGGAGCGAATTCAGCACAGCTGGGATACGGGTATACCGTGGGAGGATACGTTTCCGCTTCGAGGAAAAGACGGTCGCTACCGCTGGTTCTTATCACGTGCGTTGCCAATCCGTGATGGACAGGGAAACATCGTCAATTGGTTTGGTTCGAACACAGACATTACAGAATTGAAGGAATACGAAGAGTCACTTCAGCAGGCGAGGAAAGCGGCCGAAACCGCAAGCCATGCGCGAGGAGAGTTTCTGGCCAACATGAGCCACGAAATTCGCACTCCCATGACGGCAATCCTTGGGCATGCAGACATTCTGGCCAGTCATGTTCAGAACCCGGACAATCTGGCATGCATCGACACCATCCGCAGGAATGGAAAGTTTCTCCTGCAGATCATCAATGACATTCTGGACCTTTCCCGCATTGATGCGGGCCGATTTCATGTGGAACGAAACAAGGTTCAGCCGGACAGCCTGCTGGCAGATATCCAGTCTCTGATGGACGTCCGGGCAGAAGAAAAGCAGCTGGCCCTTGCGGTTCGAATTGATGGCCGCATTCCGGCCGCCATCGAAAGTGACGCCATCAGACTTCGACAAATCCTTCTGAACCTGGTTGGGAATGCCATCAAGTTTACGGACGAAGGTCGGGTCGAACTGATCGCGCGATTCGATCCTGAGCGCAAAGCGATGCTGTTTGTCGTTTCGGACACAGGCATCGGCATCAGCCAGTCAGATCAGCATCAGCTTTTCGAACCCTTCATGCAGGTTGATACGTCTTCGACGCGCGCTTACGAAGGAACAGGGCTGGGACTCGCCATCTGCCGTCGCCTGGCTCATGCGCTGAATGGTGAAATTCTGGTGTCGAGTGTACCGGGTCAGGGTAGTACGTTCACACTGGTCCTGGATTGCGGCGATATCGAAGATCTTCAGCTCGTCGAAGCATCCGTCTTCCAGAACCTGCGCCGTCCCGAACAGGAGGCGGTGTCACTGCATGGATCTATCCTGGTCGTTGATGATCGCAGAGACATCCGATTTCTCGCGCAGCATATGATTGAAAAAGCGGGCGGCAGAGTCCTGACAGCAACCAATGGTCAGGAAGCCATCGATCGTCTCACTGGCAGTCAAGCACCCCATGGCATCGATCTGGTGCTGATGGATATGCAGATGCCCGTAGTTGACGGCTATACGGCTGCCCGGACTCTGCGAGAACGCGGATGCCGGATTCCCATCATTGCGCTCACGGCCAACGCGATGATGGACGACCGTAACAAATGCCTGCAGTCCGGCTGCACAGACTATACAACCAAACCGCTGGATGGCCCCCTGTTGCTGAGAATGATCAGCAAGTACCTGCCCCCGACGGACCACGTCTTACTGAAGGCAGAGTGATCGCGGGCAGGTACTGGCCAGGCTTTCCCGCATCGAAATGCGGTATTCCGGTTGGCCGTCCCTAACGGACTTTCGTTTCGAATGTAATCACGCCACGGGAATGAGCTTTCAGTGGGCCATCCAGTGTGAACGTAAGAATATGGCTGCCCTCGCCGTTGGATGTAACTGACAACTGTCCGGGGTTGTCGTTGTCGATTGAGCCGCTTTCCGGGATATACTCGAGTCGAGGAGTGAGGTTGTCGACGATTCGAACATCGTAGACATCGAAGTCTCCCGGGTTTTCGAACTGAATGGTGAAGGTCACCACGTCGCCAGCCAGTGCGGTGTCACGATCAGCCAGTTTGATAATACGGATATCGCCCTTGATACGTCGCTGATCTTCGACGCCGATTGTTTCCTGAACCTTAAACACGGAACGTACTTCCGAGTTTGAAGTTGTGTTCGCGGTGATCTGCGGGAACAGATCTCTCGTCCACACCACTGCGTTCTGCCGTTTCTCGGTGACGATCGCTGCGTTTGCGTAGTCGAAAGCATCCAGGCCGATGTACTTGCGGCCTTCGAAGCTTTGATCCACTTTTCGATTCGTGGACGGGCGTGAAGCACCAGCGGAAGCTGATGGAGGCAAGGCCATTTCAACACCGTCCGCGCGCCGGCTGGAGCCCAGACCGACGATACCGGTTCCGTGGCGATTTTCAGCAACATTCTGCCCCAGTTTCAGGTTGCCTGCCGTAATCGCATCGCGTGCACCAACTGCACCTTTGACTTCAATTTCAGCTTCGAGTCCATCGATGGTTCGGATCGACCCAAAGCGTGGTGAATATACTGCGACCCGATTCGACGGTTTGACTCGGTTTCGACCTGTTTCGTCGGCGAATTCAACGATGGTGTCTTCTGTTTCGAAGCCTCGACGATCTCCTGCTCCGTAGTGCACTGGTGCGCCGCGGTCTCCGCCGTCGAAGACGTACTCGTCCGGATACAGATCAGCCATTGGGCCAGCAGCCACTGTTTCCATCAATGCTGCCTGGGCTGGATCGACGGGTTGTTCCTGTCTTGCTTCGGCGGGTATGAACCTTGCCAACGATCCGCCGGAGTACGTTTCCGAAACGTCAAAGGATGCCAGCTGAAATGGATTCCTGCTTTCGTCTGCATTCCATGTCGCATGACGAACAGCAGACCGCTGATCGGGTGAAGGGATGCCCTTTGGGCCGGGCATCACGGACGATGTTGAAGTTGCGACGGCCTTATTTCCGACGTCAGAAACGCGAAATGTAATTTCGCCAGCTTGCTGTTCGTCCGGGTACTCGGCTCGTGCAGGCACGGGATCTACTTCGTAAATTCGTTCCAGATCTGCTGGAGATGGAGGAGAAAAGACGTGATCTGGCTGTGCCGTCTGAACTGGCAGAATTCCGCAGGCCGGAATGACAAGTAGTCCTGCGGCTGCAGCAAATCGGAGTCGCCATGCGAATTGATGTTGTTTGGAGTTCATTCGAAGGTTCCGACGTGGTGTCTCTGATTCGTTTGCTTCGCCGGCGAACCGGACAAATTCAGGCAGCATTCGCTGTTCTTGTGATTATCTAGTTTGAAGCCAGAGCTGGACGGGCATCCGAAGACAATCGCACAAAGCCAGGGTTTCTGATTTCGGGTACAGTCATATCAACCCCGCCGCCGGTTCCATAGTAGAATTGGGCGTCATCGGGACCGGCGGGAGTGCGTCCGCCGATGCGAACGATGGCAATCGGTCGACCCAGCCGGTCCGCTTCTTTAAGCGCGTTATCTGCAGGAGAAACAGTCTGTGGAATCTCACGGCGAAGTGGATCCAGCAACTGAGCCATCGATGGTTGTTCGAGGTAGATAATGCGAGTGACCAGCTTTCCCGAGAGAGCCACCTGCAGATCATCGAGTGAGAAAACCACGGGAACGGGAAAATTGTGTTCCATGCCTGCGGGTGGATGCAGATGGTCCAGCAGTTCGATTGTTGGATAGATTTCTGCTCCCGGAAGTTCCGGAAGTTCAGACAGCCGAAGTCGGTAGACGTGGCCCGCGTTGATTGAAAACTGTGCCGGAGTTCTCGCGTTGCCGGAGGGTGCAGTGGAGGCTGAGTAGACGGATACGATTCCATCCGTTGGCAACTCAACCCGAACCGGCTGCAGATAGGATGGATTGTATCCGCGGACGGAATTTAACATGCCTGCCGCCATCCCCGGAGGCATGCGATGATTCAGGGGATGGTACATTTCACCGGGCGACTGCCCCGTGCACGTGCCTGTCGTGAGGCTGATCAGCAGCGTTGCCAGAGCGCAAACAGGCAGAAAGCGGTTCGAACTGCTCCTGGTAAGCAGTGATTTTTGTCGAATTGCGATCATTATTCGGGGGGCGGGGCTGAGCATCCGTCTCATGGTTCCATCCATTCATTTACTGGTCAGCCGTTCGCACTTGCTGTTTGCTGTCGAACGAGTGATCCCGGACTGTCATACGAAAGGAGGGCGATCGAAGCATTCGGCTTCGAATCGCCCCCGATTCTCAGTTCCTGATTTGGCAATAGCCTGTAGTCAACGGTCTCTTCCGAATCTCTGGTGCTTAGAACCCACCCTGAAATGCCGGAGTTGCGACTTCACCCGGTGTGTGTACCGGATGTGTTTCCCGGTACTGAATGTGTCGGACAGGATCCGGCACGCTGTAGCCAGGATTATGCTCAACATCGATCAGCATATGATCAACAGGGTCTGGCATCCGATTGTCGCTGAGATTGCGAATGGTGTGAGACTGCAGGCCGGCTGGTCCGCCCAGCGGAAGGTGTGGCGGTCCAACGAGTCCGATCGGAGTACCGGTCTGAGGCATTCCCCAGGCTGGCATCGATCCCATACCGGCGACCGGCATGATCGGCTGACCAGGAGCACCGCCACCGGCAGCAATCATGGTTCCCGGAACCCCCTGGATATCAGAAGGAATCATTGCGATGGGTGTCGGAGGAGCGTATTGTCCTTCATCACCGTTGTAGATCACGTAGTTAACTGGGCGAACCGCACCACTGGCATCAACCTGCTGCTCTTCAAAGTTCAGCTCCTTGTTGCCTACACGCAGAACCGCCATGATTGTACCCATGCGTTCAGCCTGCTGGATGGGATCAATGCCCGGATCGAGCGTTGTTGAAACAAGCGTTTCAACGCCGGCAATTGCTCGAGCCTGGAACTGAGGATCCGGCAGGTAGATCACCTTGGTCACCATGTTGTTGCTGCGGATGTGTTCCAGATCTTCGTTGGTAATCTCTACCGGTACTGTATTGTGTGCCAGATAAGACAGCGTGTTTGGATGAGCAGAACGGACTTCAAGAGTCGGATACAGGCTCACACCTTCCCAGCCTTCGCCAGGAATGCTGTTGAAGACCAGCTGGTAGACTGACCCCTGAGGAAAGTCTGCCCGACCTGGCATATATCGCTGGTTGCGAGCGATGACGTCGCCCACGGCCCAGCCCACTGCCATTCCCGGCTGGCCAAGAAATTTGACCTGTGTGTTCATTGGAGGACCGGCGGGAGCCATCATTGCTCCGCCGCCTGGCTGAGCCAGCATTCCCAGCACACCCGGTCCCGGCCCGTCGACCATCGGTCCGGGATGGTGCATCATTGCAGCCGGAGGGGCTACGTATTCGTCTGTTCTCAGGACGCCTTGGCCGTCCACGCCGGCGCAGCCCATGCAGACAACCGCGAGGGCGCCCAGGGCAAGAAAGTACATCTTCATCGCAACCCTTTCCTTGTGCTGCTGAGTGATTCCGCCAACAGCTACCCGTCAGATGACCGTATCTTCAATGTGAGGAACTGACTCAATGCTTTTCCGATGGCACATTTGCCGTCGACCTCGATACCGGGGTCGCCTTAGAATGCGCTTTGCAGTCTGGCTCTCAACCAGGCCTGTTGACTGCCGGTCTACTGCTCTGATGTCGTTTGTTGGCTGGTTTGAATGGCCTCACGGCTATTCCATAACCAGGCAATCAGTCCGCCACGAACGAAACCGTCGGTCCTTCTGTCTTCTATTCGGGTCGGAACAACACGTTTCTTTGACAAATCCCGCAAAATCCCGCCATGAACTACAAGCCGCAAACTTTGACAATGTTCACTCGCCTCACTGCAGCTGCCGCTGTTGCCATATCGCTGGTCGCGTTTTTCTGGATACGGCCGGCAGCTTTGGCCGACGAATCTGCCGCCCCAGCAGCATCCGCCGACGAAACGAAGGAAAATCCCTCCCGCGAGGTGTCTCAGGAAGGCGTTCCGGCCCCGGCCGCTCTCTTGTCAAATGTCAGAGCCAAACTGGATGGGCTGGATTCTCTTTCCTGCGACCTTCATGAGACGGTCATCCTGTCGGGCATGAAATTCTCAGCCGCTGGACGCTACCTTCAGTCGTCAGGCAATCGTTTCCGGCTCGAATTTCGAATTATGCCCTCCACCGGCGCTACAAACTCGAATGCACAGCCAGTCACACTGGATGGAGAAATTCCCGAAGACGTCTCCAAAGATGCTCGCGGTTCACTGACACAGGTGAGCGACGGTTCTATCGTCTATTCCTACTGGCAGAACGGTGCTGACAGGAAAGTCACACGCCGAAACATCAACGATATTCTGAAAGCCACCGCCGATCTGGCGGCCTACGATTCGTCGCGGGCAATTCAGGACCTCGGTCTTGGTGGGTTGAAGACGCTGTTCGCTCGCATCGAAAAGACGATGGAGTTTATGCCGGTTCGCCGTGAGCTTGTTGCAGACCGGCCCGTCCTGGTCATCAACGGACGGTGGAACAGCGAAATCCGGGAGAAATTATTTCAGCTGCCACCCGATGCCGAAGTTATTCCTCAGGACTTTATTCCGGAATATGTTCGCATCTATGTCGACGAAGAAACCAGCCTGCCACGTCGCATCCAGTATCTCAAGCGAAGTCAGGACCCCAGTGTGAAGCAGGTCCGTCCAATCGTCACCATGGATCTGCGTCAAATCGTTCTCAATGAAGCGCTTGATGAAGGTCTGTTTCAGTTTGAAGCACCGGAAGGTGTCGTGGAAGAGGACATTACAGAGCAGACGCTTCAGGAGATTCGGCAATCCGGTCAGGGTGCCCCGCCCCAACAATAGCGATTCGACCGTCTGAAAAAGTGAACCGAAGTCTGATCAGTTGAACGGACAATGCCGGTTTGAGGAGTTGTCGAGAGATGCAAACAGCAACGCGGTCAACAGCGAGGCACTCTCCGTCCCTTTACGGCAGCGCGGCTGGTTCGATACTTGTGCATGTCCTGATCTTTGTTATTGCCGGGATGTCACTGCGGGGGTGTCAGAAAACGCAGACTGGTGATTCCGGCGGAGCGAAATTTCGCGAAGTCGGTTTATTCGTGGTGGATGGCAGTGACGAGATCTCACCGAATTCAGGTGAGGGAACCGGGCAGGCGCTCGAAAACACGCCCAGCCCAGCCGAACCCGTTGAATCTGAGATGACAGCAACGCCATCAGTCATGGATTCCCCCCTGCCTGAACAGGCTCCGGATATTCGTGAGTTACTGGGGCAACCGGACAGTAATTCGCCCTCCGAATCCAGCAGCAATCTGGATCTGCCGGCAGTCATTGGAGCCGGTCAGCCAATATCGGGTGTCCCTGCTGAGTTGCTCGCAGGCGGTGGACTGATTGCACCGTCTGGTGCGGTCGGGCAGCAGGCTGTCGGCACCGGAGCCCTCGGGCCCGGTCAGACAGCCTTCATGGATATCGCTGATTCCGGCAGCAAGTTTGTGTACGTCATCGATGTCTCAGCCAGTATGAGCGAAGGAAATCGTTTGCAGGTTGCCACGAGCCAGCTGAAAGCCAGCCTTCGATTGCTGCAGCCGAATCAGCAGTTTCAGGTGATCTTCTATAGTGAAGGAACCCACCGATTGCGGCTGAAACCGCCTCGGGATATGTACTTTGCAACTCCCGTCAATGTGATGCTGGCCGGGACCGCGGTGGATCGGGAACAACCGGAAAACGGAACCGAACATAAACCCGCTCTGCTGGAAGCACTCAGTCTGGAGCCCGATGTCATCTACTTTCTGACCGACGGTCGGGAACCCGCGTTGTATCCGGCAGACCTTCGCGACATTAAGTCACTGGCAGGGCGAACGACCATTCACGTCGTGGAATTCGGTTCAGGTGCCATCAGTGATCGCAGTACCAGCTGGCTTGAAATCCTGGCTCGACAGTCCAACGGTCAATACCGCTTGTTTGGTACTGGTCGCTGAGCCTACCGGAATCTTCCCGAATTCTTCGTAACAATATTCGGCTCCGCGCAAACAAGAGGCTGTTCAACCTGTCAGCTTCCAGCCTTCGTCGATCACGACGTTCGCCTGTTTTTTGCAGAGAGCCATACCAATGCACCGTCAATTATCCGAAGTCGTCGCCCGCAGTCACCGATGGCAATCTACCGAACGGCCCGCGACCCGACTCCTTATTGGATTCAGCCTGCTGCTTGCCGTCGTTGCAGCGACGACAGAAGCCTTCTCCGCCCGTCCCACATGCAATCCCGACGAAGTCCGCACGGCAGAACGGACTCAAGTCCGGATGTCACAGGCAAGTAACCAGTTCGGGCTCGACCTGTACCAGCAGATCATTTCGAAGGAAGGTCCGAATCAGAATGTTTTCTTCTCTCCGTATTCCGTATCCACAGCGTTGATGATGGCGGCATCTGGTGCGGTTGATGAAACAGCAGACGAGATGCGAAGAGTCATGCGGCTGCCGAACGATCACTTCGACGTGAACGCAGCGATGGCTGCTCTGTCTAACAATCTTATGAGCACACGTGAGTGTGATTTGAATATTGCAAACGCAATCTGGGCGGATACTTCGTTTGATATCCGTCCACCGTTTGCGGCAATTCTCAATCGTCATTTTGGAACCGGCGGACCGTTTTCCGTCGACTTCCGCCATCAATCAGAATCTGTCCGGCAGGAGATCAACTCCTGGGTCGAAGACCGAACCAATCGCCGGATCAGGGACTTGTTATCAAAAGGCTCAGTAAGTCCTGCGACAAGAATGGTTCTGGTGAATGCCATCTATTTTCGCGGAGACTGGTCCGTTCAGTTCGATAGGAGTCTGACGAAGCCCAGACCGTTTCTGCTGGCCGATGGAACAAAGATTGACGTCCCGACAATGTCAATCCGTTCTCATGGCGAAGCAAGATACGCAGCATTCCATTCCGACGGTTCGTTCTTTGAGACACCTCGCATGATTCCGATGAGTCGCCGTTCCCCGAATGGGGAGCCTGAGGAAGTACAATTCTATCCGGCGGATGGCTTCAGCATGGCAGAGTTGCCTTATGAAGGAAACACCTTATCGATGGTCCTGATTGCCCCTTCGCAGATCGATAGTCTGAATCGGATTGAATCGATGCTGACGGAGGAGAACCTCACTTCCTGGGTGTCTCGACTGGTGAAACGGCCGACCAATATTGACCTGCCAAAACTGAAACTGGAAACCGGTTACACTCTCGCTCAGGGAGGCCTTTCCGCGTCGGGTATGCTTCCATCGATGGGGATAAAGCGTGTTTTCACGGCAGGCCAGTCTCAGCTGGATGCAATGACCTCCGAAGAAATTCACTTTGACACGGTCGTCCATAAGGCGTTTCTGGAAGTTGACGAGAAAGGGACCGAGGCAGCTGCCGCAACGGCATTTGTTGGTGTTGGACCGACCAGTGTCCAGTCAAAACGGCCATTCACCCCCACGTTTAAAGCGGATCGACCGTTCCTGATGATCATCCGGGATCGCAAATCGGGGTGTGTTCTCTTCATGGGCCGTATCCAAAATCCGATGCAGTAGAGTTAATCCCGCTGAATAGAGCCCAACCTGGATGCCTGTCGAAGTTGCACAGCAATTGAACATCCATTCGCATCGACTACGATTCGGCGGCAATGCGGGCTCTTTCTGCCGGGGTGATCCCGTGAAGGTGGCCTGAAATACTGAATCCAATTCGCGTTCACCTCGAGAATCCAATGACTATCCAGGGCATCGTTCCACCACTGGTCACGCCACTTGCAGACAGAGATACACTGGATCGAGCCGGGTTAGAGCGATTAATCGAGTCGCAGATCGAAGCCAGTGTCGACGGGTTGTTCATTCTGGGGACGACCGGTGAGGGTCCGAGCCTGAGTGAAAATCTTCGCCGCGAAATGATCGCCGAAACGACTCGCGTCCTTCGTGGACGTGTTCCTTTATACGTAGGCATCACGGATACGTCTCTGGTCGATGCGATCCGGCTGGCGTCGTTTGCCTGCGATAATGGAGCTCACTCCGTCGTGGCCGCTCCTCCTTTTTATTTCCCGGCTGGCCAGACAGAACTTCGGCACTGGTTTACCGAACTGGCCAACGATTCGCCGCTGCCACTGATCCTTTACAACATGCCATCCTGCGTTCGCATTGTGATTGAGCTCGATACGCTGACGGCATTGATCCAACACGACAACATCGTCGGGTTAAAAGATAGTTCCGGCGATCTGGACTACTTCGGTCAGTCCATTCAAATCGCCAGTCAGAACAGACCAGGCTGGCCCGTTCTGATGGGACCGGAGGCACTGCTCATCGATGCCATGAAACTGGGGGCCGTTGGCGGAGTTACAGGAGGCGCGAATCTTTGTCCAAAGCTGTTCACAGATTTGCTGGCAGCCATTCAGGCAGAGGACACGCAGGCCATGAAACGACTTCAGCAGACCGTTGTCGAATTGCAGACACTGTACACCTTTGGCAAATACGGTTCGTCGTACCTGAAAGGCCTGAAGTGTGCTCTGGAGCTGAAGGGGCTTTGCTCTGGCCTACTCGCCGCGCCGTTTGATGTGTTCAAGCCACCTGAACGCGCAAGAGTTCAGGAATGGCTGGCTGGATTCGAATCCCGCACCAGCGCAGTCCAGTAATGCTTGCCGTTTCATGCGGCGAAACCAGTGTGTCGAAGGACCTCGAGACCCGGTACGTGGCAGCGTTACAACATCTGCCGCGATTCGCATCCGGGGAAACAGGTGATTGGTGTTGGCGTGATTTTCGGTCGTGAGCCTGTCAGAATCCCTGTCATTGTTAGCCAGAAAACCAACAGGGAGCTCCTTCCAAATGCGCTGTCCAACTTTATGGGTCCACCGAATTCAATTCATCGCGACGGTATTGCTGACACTCAATGCTGCGAATGGCATTCCTGCTGCAGCTCAGGATCATCCCGATCGAATTGTTCATGACGGTGTTCCTCAGGGAAAGATCACCGACGGAACCTGGACTGACAGTGCGACTTATCCGGGAACAACGCGCGACTACAGCATCTATGTCCCTGCTCAGTACAGGGCCGACCAGCCAGCGAACCTGATGGTGTTCATGGACGGCCGGGGATACTCGAATCCAAAGGGTGCATTTCGAGCTCCCGTTGTGCTGGACAATCTGATTCATCAGAAAGCCATGCCGGTCACAATTGCGGTCTTTGTCAATCCCGGCAACATCCCGGCCACCATGGACGGTGCCAGAGACCGCAGCAACCGCTCGTTTGAATATGATTCGCTCGGCGACACGTATTCGAAGTTTCTGATCGACGAGTTTCTGCCCGTTGCCCTGAACGGACTGAACGTATCCAGCGATCCTGCAGACCGAGCCGTTTGCGGGATTTCATCCAGCGGCATTTGCGCATTTACGGTTGCATGGGAACGGCCGGATCAGTTCGGCAAAGTGCTGAGCCACATCGGCAGCTTCACCAACATTCGCGGCGGCTGGGCGTACCCGGGTCTCGTTCGCAAGACAAAGGACAAGCCAAAGGCCATCAAGGTCTATCTGCAGGAAGGCAAAGAAGACCTGAACAATCTGCACGGCAACTGGCCACTGAGCAATCAGGATCTGGCTCAGGCTCTGCAGTTTGCGGGCTATAACTACAAGCTGGTGATGACCGAAGGCGGTCACAGCGGCAAGTGGGGCGGCGAAGAACTTCCGAACGCTCTGCGATGGTTGTGGGATGATAACGCGGAATCCACCAACATGCCGATCGTGAACACCAAGCCCGAATGGGTGCCGCATCCGGACGCTGTTGCGCAGGATGGCGTCCCCAAAGGCGTCGTCGAAATGCAGGAAGCGTTCGAATCCAAAGTCTTCGGCGGCACAACTCGCGACTGGGCGATTTATGTTCCGGCTCAGTACAAGGCCGACCAGCCTGCCGCTCTGATGGTGTTTCAGGACGGCATCGGCATGATGAACGAGAAAGGTCGCTGGCGAGTTCCCGTGGTGTTCGACAACCTGATCGCTCGCGGTGAGATGCCGCCCACGATTGCCGTGTTCATCAATCCCGGTCACGAAAAATCCAGGCCTCGCCAAAACGGAAAACACTCCAACCGCAGTCTGGAATACGATAGTCTCGGCGATCGCTACGTCCGCTTTCTGACGGAAGAAATCATTCCGGAGGTCAGAAGGAAGTACAACATTTCCGACGATCCCGAAATGCACGCGATCGGCGGTTCCAGCAGCGGAGCTATCTGTGCCTTCACCGCCGCATGGGAACGCACGGACGTCTTCCGCAAGGTCTACAGCAGCGTCGGCAGCTTCACGAATCTGCGAGGCGGCAATGTGTATCCATCGCTGGTTCGCAAGACCGAACCAAAGCCCATTCGAGTCTACATGGCTGACACCAGCGGCGACGTCGACAATCAATTCGGAAGCTGGTGGTGGTCGAATCTGCAGATGGCCTCGGCCTTGAGCTACATGGGTTACGACACGCGATTCGATCAGGCGGAAGGGTACGCTCACAACGCCGACTTCGGTGGATCAAAATTTCCTGAAGCGATGAAGTGGTTGTGGCGAACTGAAAAGCACACGCCCATGATCGACACCAAAGGCGATCTCGGCGGCGACCTCACACTGCTGAACCTGCTGATCCCCGGCGAAAGCTGGACACTCGTTGCAGGTGATCTCGGCTTTGCAGATGCGCTGTGTGCCGACAAAGACGGCAACCTGTACTTCTGCGACATGAAAGCGCCCGCCGTCATTCGTATCAATGCCGCCGATGGATCTCGCACGGAGATCTGCAAAGAAAGCGTCAGTGGCCTGGAATTCAGCGCTGATGGTTCGTTGCTGTATGCCTGCCAGGGTTCGCAGTCCCGAGTCATCAGCATCAAACCGGCCAATGGCGAAGTCAAAGTCATTGCTGAAGGAGTCAAACCCAACGACCTGGCCGTCACCAAAGACGGATTCATCCTGTTTACCCAGACGGGCAAATCAGAAGTCGTGCGGATCAACCCAGCCAGCGGCGAAGTGACCGTGGTTGACACAGGCATCACCAAACCCAACGGCATCGCACTGTCCAACGACGGAGGAACGCTGGCGGTTTCCGATTACGGCGGCACCCACACATGGACTTTCCGAGTCAACGCCGACGGAATACTCGACGCCAAAATGCCGACGATGCCAATGCGTCTGCCGATCGATCAAAAAGGCGAATTCAAATTCGGCGAAGCTCCGCCGTATGTCCAGGTGGCCAAAGGAGACGGCATGGCCGTTGACAAAGTCGGCCGTTACTACGTCACGAGTGAACTCGGAGTCCAGATCTTCGACCCGACCGGCCGCCCGTGCGGAGTTCTCCCCAAAGTCGACAAAGACCAACCCCTCACCACCTGCATGCTCGCCGGCCCCGATCACAGCACGCTGTACATCGCGCATGGCACCAAGATTTATTGCAGGAAGCTGACGGTAGAGAAGCCAGGGAAGTAGATTTCAAAGCTCCGATTCCTGATTTCCTGTTCACCCAACGGAGAATCTCAGACAAATTGATCGTGCCAATGTCTTCGTCATGCGTTGGCAGGGTTCAGTTATCCACCAGGCGTTGCGTGAAAAGGGGCGGAAGATGTTGCGAGCATTGGTCGTGACGATCGCGTTGAGCAGTATCTGGTTTGGGGCAGGCTGTTCATCTGAGAGTGCGCCGAACGGCCAGAGCTTGACAAGTGGCACGAGTGTGTCGGATATTGAAAGTGATCTGCGACGTGTTAGCAATCCTGGGAAGTACCGCCTTCGTAATGCGAATAGCGGCAATCAATATGACATTGCTTTATTGGTCGCCGATCTAAATAGCGATGATGCAAGAATCCGAATTCCCGCCGCCATGGGAATTCCGTTCGATGCGCCGCCGGAATTTGAACCTGCCATCGAGCCACTCGTCTCAATGCTTGGCAAAAATAGTGACTTCGAAAAGCAGGCCGCAGCGGAGGGAATCGCTCATCTGACGTTCAAATCGCCCTTGCTGGCTGAAGCATTTCAGCCATTGAAGCAAATCATTCAGGGAAATGGTCCTGACGAAACGAGACGCTGGGCAACAATCGCGATTGCAGACATCGGTCCATTTCTACCTGACGAACAACAGATAGAAGTCGTCGAACTGCTGAAAGCGACAATCAACGACCGTTCATATGACATTGCCAGATTTGCCATGGAGGGACTTGGAAATCTGGGCCCCCGCGCTGAATCGGCAATCCCAGCGATCCTTGTGCAACTGGATGCCGGTAAACATCGAACTCTCATCGCTTCGCACGCTCTGGAGAAGATTCATCACCGCCCGGATCTGTGTGTTCCAAAACTCATAGGTGCTCTGTCAAAATCTCCGGAATGGACCGAGTACATTCTGCGGGCTTTGGGTGCGTTTGGTGTCGATGCCGCACCGGCGGTGCCGACGATCCGGAGGTCCCTCGACAGTGGCGATGGAAATGTCTTGATCGCTGCTGCAATTGCTCTGGCGGCAATCGGACCGGCTGCGGATTCGGCAACGGACGATCTTTATCGAGCATTTGAAGCGAGAAAAGACTCCCCCGGCGTCATCCAGGATGAAGCACGTATCGCCCTTCTTTACGCAATGGATTCTGTTGGTTCAAAAGGCAAAGCGAGAGCTTCCGAAATTCTTGGACAAATCCATAGCCTGCGTCTGTTCAAAAATACGCTATTGCCGATTCAACCCGACGTGGTGCTGAGAATCACAGAAAACTCATCAGGCATAAAAACGCTGCTGCTTTCTGGGGCAGGACTCACCGATGAACAACTTGCGCCCGTTGCATCGCTCGCCAACCTTGAAGAGTTGGCGATGCCGCACTCAGCAACGAACGACAGCTTCCGTCACATTGCGGGATTATCGAAACTTCGAATCCTGAAACAGGATTTGTGGAATTCCGGGGACTGGGGAGAGAACGTCCTTGATGACCGCGTGCTGGTCCATTTGCAGAACTGTTCGCAACTGCAAACCCTGGCACTTCGGATTCGCCTTTCCGGTGATGGTGCAAAACACTTAGCAGGTTGCCCGGAGCTTCAATCGCTTACCGTGTTACAGATGAATGATGAAGCCCTTCGAAATCTGCCGGACCTCGCACATCTAGAGACACTGAACATCAACGACGGTGCGGTTTCTGATGCTGGAATCGAATCGTTGAAACGGTTCGCAACGCTGCGGCATCTCAGCCTTCGTTCAACGGATGTGACCGACACCGGGATTGAGCAGCTTGCCTTGAATCATCCAGGACTCGTTTCGTTGAACCTGGCACACGTCAATGTGACTGCGGCGTCCGTGAGCGCACTGTCACGACTGAAGAATCTCAAAGAGCTGATCGTCTATGCAACACCACTCGCTGGCAGCCGCGATGTCTTCGACATGCGAATGACACCCGCAGTTGTTCAACTGATAAAGGCACTGCCGAATTGCAATGTGATATACGCAGATTAAATATTCGAAAGAGAAGCCGTACTGAAAGTACGAGACGGTGGTGCGATTCACGAACGTCGGCATGCATTGACGTGGGCGATCTCCGATGGCGTCAGCTGGGACGACACGGACCTCAGCACGTAACCAAAGGTGTAAGAATTCTGGGCGAAGCAAGGGTTCCTGATTGCTGACGAATCCTGCTCCAGAATCTGATCTTCGAGCGTCTGCCGCCACCGTCACTACTGTCTGCTGGCGAAACAGACTTCTGAAATCGCTTCGCCCATTCAGGCATCTCGATCCAGTCGGCAGGCTCTGGCAGCTGTGCTCACTCGGACCAGCAGGATGCCAGCTCGCATCACGGACGTTCCGACAAACATTACAACGGCCGCTTCAACAACCCGGGGTTCCTGCATGTCTGTGACGTAGCTCAGACCAATGTTGATCAGAAACAGGGCGATGGCCACCAATGCCCAGCCAGCAATCTCGCGCAGCCAAAAAAACATTGCACACCTGATTTCAGAGGTAACCTTGTTATGCAGTCCAGGGACGCTCCACGCTGCTGCGATCTTGTTTCTGAGGGCCTGAATCAGCGAACAGGAGCCGGAAAATTGTAGTCGAATCTGCAATCCTGAAGGTAACAGCGAAACGAAGCAAACACGGAATTCGGTCAGATCCATTATCCGGGGATGACGGGGTTGTCGTGCGGAATACGATTCCATTGAACTCAGTCAGACCGGTTGCGTGTCGATGTGATCTTCGAATCGTGAGATTCTGATGGAATTGCATATCCAGGCTACCCTGAATTCACTCAGCCAACTAGAACTGCCGGTTGAAGAAACGAACTTTGAAGCCGCGAATGCATCGCCAAACTAAGGGCAGTGCAAACATTTTGTTTGATGAAAGCGTGGCCGTCGGCCGCACGTTCAGCAAGATAACCACCGGAGGCTGCACGAATCACAAATGGATTCCATCGTACTTGCCACCATGAATGCCCGCTACAGCCACACGTCGTTTGGTTTGCGTTACCTGCTGGCGAATATGGGGGAGCTGACTGAGCAAACCCGGTTGATGGAATTTGTGATTCAGGACAGCATTGTTGATGTTCTTGCCTGCATCCTGGAGCAGAATCCGGTGATTGTCGGGCTGGGGGTATACATCTGGAATGTTCAGCCTCTGACGCAGCTTGTGGCCGATCTCAAACGATTGAGGCCTGAGGTGATTATTGTGCTGGGTGGACCCGAAGTCAGCTATGAAACCGCTGACCAGACCATCATCCACTACGCAGATTATGTGATCTGTGGAGAAGCTGATCTGGCCTTCTCCTCGTTATGCCGCCGCATACTTTCGGGGAACCCGCCGGTCGAAAAGATTCAGCAGGCCGTCCTGCCGCAGATGACCGAACTTCAATTGCCCTACGGTCTTTATTCTGCAGACGACATTGCCCACCGCGTCATCTATGTGGAAGTATCTCGCGGCTGTCCTTTCACCTGCGAATTTTGTCTGTCGGCTCTGGAGATCCCGGTTCGGATGGTGGAACTGGATCTGTTTCTTACTGCCATGCAGTCACTGCTGGACCGCGGGGCTCGGCAGTTCAAATTTGTTGATCGCACCTTTAATCTGAATCTGCGAATCAGTCGCGAGATTCTGCGATTCTTTCTGGAACGATATCAGCCGGGAATGTTTCTGCATTTTGAAATGATCCCGGATCGACTTCCGGAATCTTTGCGCGACCTGATTCAGCAGTTTCCTGCAGGATCTCTCCAGTTTGAAATTGGCGTTCAGACTTTCAATGAAGAGGCCGGTCGCCTGATCAGTCGTCAGCAGGACAACCTGAAACTGGCAGACAATTTTCGATGGCTGCGTGGGCAAACCGGGGTTCATATTCATGCCGACCTGATCATCGGGCTTCCGGGAGAAGACTGGCAAAGTTTTGCGAGCGGCTTCGATCACCTCTTCGAGCTGCGTCCTCAGGAAATTCAGGTTGGTATTCTGAAACGACTTCGGGGCACGCCGATCGTACGTCATGACAACGACTGGCAGATGGTCTACAGCATGCATCCGCCCTACGAGATCCTGAATAATCGGCTTCTGACTTTCGAACAGATTCACCAGCTTCGAAGGTTCGCTCGATTCTGGGATCTGATCGGGAACAGCGGCAATTTTGGTCAGACTCTGAGGCTCCTGATTCCCGATGGCACATCCGCTTTCGAGCGAATGGTTCAGTTGTCGGAATGGATCTACGAACGCGAACAACGACGGCACGGTATCGCACTCATTCGTTTGTTTGAGCGAGTTTTTGAATTCCTGACTACGGAGCTGCAAATTCCGGAACAGCAGGTTGCCGAAACTCTCTGGGCCGACTATTCACGCCACCGACGCGATACACCGGCCTTTCTGCGTCGCTTTGATCTGAAGAAACAGGACGTCAGCAAAGCCGTTCCGGACGAACCATCAGGCTCCCGATTGCCCTCACGGCAGGCAAGACACAACGAGCTCAATCATTGACATTCCCGCAGGTCGGCATTCTCAATGCGGCTGATTTCGACGGGGTAGTTTTCGAACGACATCGTGTAGCATTCTTCGAACAGCGGCCGCATAAAGTCATCGATTTTCGGGTCCATCGGTGGCTTCACCAGAAATTCGCGGCCATGCGGCGTTTCGCGAATGTCGCCTTCTTCGATCACGATTTCTCCCGCTTTGATCACGTAGCGGGGATGGCTGAACATGCGAGCTACATCGGTGGTGTCCTCGTCGTAAATGACGATATCCGCGTCACATCCAACACCCAGGTTGCCTTTCGAATGCAGCCCCAGTGCTCGTGCGGGACCTGCAGACATAGCGGTTGCAACTTCGTACAGCGTGTATTCACGAGTCACTTCCGGAAGGGTAATCTTCCCCTTGATCTTGTCGGGCAGCTGTTTGATACATTCATTTCGAAAATCTGCGCACATCAGCAGCTTGATGATTTCCGGATACCGCCAGAAACAACCACCATTTGGATGGTCTGTTGACAGGAAGACCTGCCACGGATCTTTGATCAGAAGCATCAATTCCAGCCCACTGGCCCACTGGACCGCATTCACAAGATTGCTGGGACGATACGTATAGGGCACGATGCCGCAGCCGGTTTCATTTTCGACGTCGAGGTTGCCCCACTTGCGACCGGTTAATTTGTAGAGCAGATGCTGCCACGGGCCATCAGCTGTGATAGTCACGGTATCGCCAAACAGGACGGCCCCGGCATCGGTGGTGACGTTCCTGTGCGTGTTAAAGTATTCGGCCAGCTCGGCAGTTGCAGAACACATCGTGTCCCAGTCGTCACCTCCATAAGCATGGTACTGCGAATGAGCGATGTGGGCTCGGCGGCCTTCCAGATTCTTCAGCGTATCAATGGTCGTGGAGATATTGCCGGGAGCCCCCAGATTGTTGCAGTGAAGGTGCATCGGATGTGGCAAACCCAGTTCTTCGCAAATCTGAGCGAGCTGGCTGACGATCTTTCCCGGCGTCAGGCTGCTGTAACCTTCGATGGGATCGTTGAGTTGTTTGGCATCCTTCCCCCACTTCCAGGCCGTGACACCGCCGGGGTTGACGGCTTTGACACCATACGACTTGGCCGCCCAGATGTACCAGGCAACAACACTTTTCGCACGTTCGTATTCGCCCGCCTGAAGCTGGTCCAGCATGATTTCGTTGTTGGCCATCAGAGTCAGCGTCGATTTGTCGACGATGGGGATATCCGCGAGTTCTTCGTGGGTGTGGCGAGCTGAAAGTACAGGCACGGCTGCTTCGTTTACCGTTGTGAAGCCCATTCCGGCATAAAGATAACCGGTGGCAAACGTTGTCGGCGCCATCCCGCCAAGGCCACTGCGACGAGACTTTGTGCGAATAAATGCCTGAACTCGTCGATGATCTTCAGGAGTCATTGCTCGGGCAAAATTGATCGCTCCGCCAGCGACATGCGTGTGGACGTCAACGCCTCCCGGAAAAATGATCATACCTGTAGCGTCGATTGTGCGCCCGCCGTCGACAGATTCCACAATGCGACCATGGTCGTCGATGCAGATATCCCTGACGATTCCGTCAATACCATTCGCAGGGTCGTAAACTTTTCCGCCAGTAATTCTTAACATGAAATCTCTTACCTTCAGCAGGGGCGATCTCGCAACAAACGATCGCATGAGGCCAAATGGTAGACGGACGGAGCAAAAGACGCGACACAGATTCGTATTCACACGGAGATGGCGAGAAAAGCAGGATGAATCCACCGAATCTGTTCGCCGGACGGATTTGCTGGATGGATTCACACTGACATTTTTCTGACAAACTTCTTACAGGTCGCTGACCACGACTTTGGACATTCGGCATCTAATAACGTTGACGTCCGCGAGAAACGCGGAATGCCAGAAATGACCTACATCAAAGGAGTTGCCAGATGATTTCTCTTCGCGTCTCAAATTCGCCAAAACACTGCTTCCGTTGCTGGTCGTTCTTACTCCTGCTGCTGGGTGCGCCTGTCGCGGCGACCGCTTCGGATCAGTTGACGCTGTCTGTATCGCCGGCCCGCAACGTGTTGAAGGCCGGGGAAAAACATAACGAATGGATTCGCGTAGGACTGAAGGGGTTCACTCTGGATTCCGATAAGAAGCGACCGGGGGTCAACCTGGCGATCGTTCTGGACAAGTCGGGATCGATGCGCGGAGAGAAAATACGTCGTGCGCAGGAAGCGGCAATTGATGCCATTGGACTACTGCAGCCAACGGATATTGTGTCAATTCTTACCTACGATTCGACCGTCCACGTTCTGGTACCCGCCACGAAACTCACCGACAAGTTGGAAATCATTGACCGCATCAGAAGCATCGGGGCCGATGGCAATACCGCACTCTTTGCCGGTGTCAGCAAAGGCGCGGCAGAGGTTCGAAAGTTTCTGGACAAGGAGCGAGTCAACCGTGTGATCCTGTTGTCCGACGGTATGGCCAACGTCGGGCCATCTTCGCCCGGAGAACTTGGCAATCTGGGAAAGTCCCTGATCAAAGAGAACATCACTGTATCGACGCTGGGACTGGGGCTTGGGTACAACGAAGATCTCATGGTGCAACTGGCTGGCAGCAGTGGCGGGAATCATTTGTTTATTGAAGATGCCGCGGAACTGGCAGATGTTTTCCGAAACGAATTCAACGACGCTTTGTCGGTTGTCGCTCAGGAAATTGAGATTCGCGTAAACCTGCCCGAAGGCATCCGCCCCATACGCGTCCTGGGCAGTGATGCCGACATCACAGGACAAAAGATTGTTACTCAGCTTGCTCAGGTCTACAGCGACCAGGATCGCTACCTGGCTGTTGAAATAGAAGTTCCAGCGTCTGAAGAAGCGACCCGGCTGGACCTGGCAACCGTCTCTGTGACCTACGCAAATATGAAGACACACGAACAGGATAAGTTATCCGCCACAGCAAAATGCGAATTCAGCACCGATGAAAAGCAGGTTTCTGAAAGCGTCAATTCTGCAGTGATGGCCGACGTTGTTCTGCTCGTTTCCAGCGAACAAAGCAAGCTGGCCACCATGTACCTTGATCAGGGTAACCTGGAAATGTGTCGGCAGTGCCTGGAAGGAAACGTAAAATATCTCCGTCTTGAGGCCATGAAGTGTCCGGAAAACAGTGACAAGCTGATGTACTACGCCACTCAGAATGCCACACAGTTGTTCGATCTGAAATGTGCAGAAACGACAGGTGACAAGGATGCCACCTCCCGATTCCGCAAAAGCCTTCGTGGTTACCAGATCGGAGCCGACACTCAGCAGCGACTGGAAGTCAGTCTTCCGGAGCCAGGCCAGCAATCACAACGGCCCAGCGATCCGTCTCAGGTCAACAATCCGTGACAGACTGACACCTGGTGACAGGTCAACACTCAGTGATGAGCATCCTGCCTGCCTACCCATGACCGTTCTGCCAGATGCTCGGCCCGCAATCCAGGGGCCGAGCTTCTTTCATGAACCACCAGTGGCTCGCTAACATCCATCAACATGAAGCGAAATTCCATCATCCTGATCGTGCTGATTCTTGTGGTGCCCCTTGCAGCGCTTGGATGGGCGATGGTGCGCATCGCGGAAAATGAGCACGTTGTTGTCCGGCAACGATTCCGCCAGCTTCTTGAGGATCGCCTTCAGGATGTCAACGGCAGCATTGCCGTCTACTTCGAAAGTGTCGAACGCGACCTGGCCACGACAACAAACATCGATCGCTACGCTGTGGACGAACTGCGGCAAATCCATCGGAAACAGCCTCGCCTCCTGCAACTGTTTATCCTCAGCCCCAGGGGGCAGTTGATTTACCCCGATCCAATGGAATCCAGCGGGCCGCTCAATGGCAATGAACGAATGTTTCTCATTGAAGCTGCCAAGATGTTTACGGGACAGGACCTGAAAGAAGCCGTCATTCGAACAGAACAAACAAGTGCTGACGCTCCGCAGGGCAAGACCCGATCGAATTCACGAAACCAGGGAACCATTAGCCCTGGCCAGAATACGTCTCGAACGTCGCCTCAGGAGGCAGTGGCTGATCAGTGGGCGGTCAGCGCGAAGGACATCATGAATTCGGCCTATCAGCAAATGCCGGTCCAGACTCTGGAACAGTTTAAAGAATCGAAGGGATGGTTTGTCTGGTACTGGGATCGCGGTGTGAATCTGATTTACTGGCAACGTCGACCGTCCGGCGACATCGTTGGGGGAGCTCTGGAAAGAGCACGATGGATGGCCGATCTGATTGCTCAGCTGCCTGACACGATGCCGGATCGGGGCGCCGAAGATCGAACGCTGGAAACAAGAATCCGACTGGTCAGCGAATCCGGCGAAACCGTTTACCAATGGGGTTCCTATGAACCCCAAACCGGCGAAACGGCATTCTGCGAAATTCCGGTTGCAGCGCCCCTGTCGCCGTGGCGACTGCAGTGTTTTGTGGCTCAGCAACAACTAACGTTGGGTACGGGTGGCAGCACGTTTCTGAGCCTGTGGGCCGTATTGATTGCCGTCGCGCTGACACTGTTCGTCTGCGGCTTTCTGTTCGTCCGTGAATACAAACGCGACATGCGATTGGCAGCTCAGCAGGTGAGCTTTGTTAATCAGGTCTCCCACGAACTGAAGACACCTCTGACAAATATTCGCCTGTACGCCGAACTGCTGGATCAGGATCTTGACCACCTGGAATCGGCGGAAACGGAGAAACCACGACGGCGCCTGAGTGTAATTTTGTCTGAAGGACAGCGGTTAAGCCGTCTGATCGGGAACGTTCTGACATTTGCCCAGCAGCAACGCAGAACTCTTCAGGTTCAGCCGCAGCTTCAGTCTCCCGGTATTGTGGTCGAACAAATTGTGGATCGATTTCGGCCTGCAATGGCAGATCAGAATATCGATGTGCGCCTGCAGTGCAGCCAGAATGATCCCGTCTGGTTTGATGCCGATTGCCTGGAACAGATTCTGGGAAACCTGATCAGCAATGTTGAAAAATATGCAGCCGCCGGCGGGTTGCTGGATATCAGCACCAGTGTGGTGGGCGAATCTATCACGATTGATGTGAAAGATGCCGGTCCGGGAATTGATCCGTCCAGGCGAACGGCTGTCTTCGAACCATTTGCTCGCCTTTCCAACAGCGTCAGCTATGCAGCCGGAACCGGAATTGGACTCTCGATTGCCAGGGAGCTGGCTCAGCTGCACGGCGGAGATCTCAGGCTGATGAATCATGACCGTGGTTGCTGGTTTCAGGCGACGATCAAACAATTTGCGTCCGGCAGGCGAGCCAGCGATCCGTCATCAGACGAGAGACAGGAAGAAGTAGAATGAAAGTGCTGGTAGCAGATGACGATCGGTTTACGCGCGAAGGTTTGGTTGAGCTGCTGTCGACCGAAGGTTTCGATGTGATTTCGGCCTGCGATGGCGTTCAGGCGATTTCGGAATTCGAACGGCACAAGCCGCATTTTGTCTGTCTGGATGTGATGATGCCCAGTCAGAGCGGATATGAGGCCTGTCGGGCGATCCGAAGGCAGTCTCCGAACGTCCCCATCATCTTTATCAGCGCGAAGTCGGAAGAACTGGATCGTCTGACGGGCTTCGACATGGGCGCGGATGACTTTATCACAAAGCCGTTCAGCGTGCGCGAAGTCATTGCGCGTGTAAGAGCCGTCGCACGACGTTGTTATGCAAATCTGGAGTCCAGGCCCTCTCATTTTCAAATGGGTGACCTGGTGATTCTGCCCTCTGAACTGCGAGCGAAACGCGGTGATGAAGTCATCGATCTGAGTCCCCGGGATGTCTCCATCCTGCAGTTGCTTGCCAACAACCCCGGAAAAGCACTCGGCCGGAATGAGATCTTCAACTACGCGTGGGGAGAAGATCACTTTCCAAACAGTCGCACGCTGGACCAGCATGTCTCACAACTCCGTAAGAGAATCGAAATCGACCCTCGCAAACCGCTACTGATCCAAACAGTACACGGTGTTGGCTATCGATTCGATCCCTGATGAGTTCCGGTTCCAGCCGTGACCACAGCCAGCCGCGATTGCGTTCCCGGGCATTGGGACGCTACATGTCGACGAGCACACGGTAGCGTCTTCGGAAGCTATGAACGTGGGCGGGACATGTTGCCGAATACCGGGAACTCTGTTTGCCCTAATGCCTTTGTTCTTCCGACGAAAGGCATGAGATCCTCTTGCAAACGTGGTACCATGCTGCGATCGGCAGCCCGTTCAAAAAGATACGCAACGCCGCAGCGAGGGGGGCGTCTCGTGAAAGCCTGTGACAACGTCCCTCGCTATCACTTCGGGTTGCCTTTCGGATGATTTTTCAATGGACTGCCAACGGACAGCACTTTGGGTTCCCGGGCTTCATCGAACATGAATACCAAGCGAGCGATTGCTCAGATTCTGCGACACTTGTCGGCTCGAGGTGTGACACATCTTCCGCGTGTGATTCCGCAGGCTGTTCCGGCACGCCCCACTGCTGGTCGTCCGGGCCCCCCGAATCGTCCAGTTGGGGGAGCAAAGACCGGCCCGGCGGCAACACTTTCCTCAACCAGCCCGCCTGCTTCCGGAGCTCGATCGCCAGGCGCTCTGTTTTCCAAAGCGGAGATCGATGGGCACGGTGTGGCGAGACCAGAAGCTCATCCCGAAACCATTACTATCACGAGTCAGTCATTCGAATCCGCGCAGGAGAAAACCGAGGCCCTTTGTGCGGTCGCGGGACTGGTCGCCCAGTGCAAAAGATGTGAACAGCTTGCCAGCACACGCAAGCAAACGGTGTTTGGTGTTGGTAACCCGGATGCGAGGATTATGTTTATCGGGGAGGCCCCCGGCGCGACAGAAGATAAGCAGGGAGAACCTTTTGTTGGTGAGGCGGGACAGTTGCTGAACAAGATCATCACGGCCTGCAAGCTTAAGCGCGATGAGATCTACATCTGCAACGTATTGCGATGTCGTCCTCCTGGAAACCGAACACCACTGCCTCAGGAAGCTGCCAACTGCCGCGAATATCTGGACGCTCAGATTCACATCGTGAAGCCAGAGTACATCGTTTGCTGGGGAAGCGTGGCGGCTCAGAATCTGTTAAACGAAAAACGGCCCATCGGAAAATTGCGGGGGCAGTTTCTGGAATACCGTCATCTCGACCAGGATGACATCAAAGTCCTTTGTACCTACCATCCGTCTTACCTGCTGCGAAATCCGAATGCAAAAACGCTGGTCTGGGAAGACATGAAGCTTCTGATGCGAGACATGGGTGTCGAACTTTAATTGAATTTCTCCTGCGATTGTTCCCGCCGTTTCAGGTCCGGCAATACAATATTCCGTTACCCCCTGCCGACCGTTTGCCTTCCTGCCAATTCCTTCCTGCATCCTGCCTGTGAGACTTCCGCGTGTCGTGGCTTGCCGAAATCTGCGTAAAGCGCCCGGTGTTTGCATTGATGATGATTGCCGCCCTGATTGTTGGTGGGGTGACTGCGTTTCCACAGCTGGGCGTGGATCGATTTCCGAACATGGATCTGCCCAACATTTACGTGCGGTCTGCCTATCCGGGCGCTGCCTCAGAAGAAGTCGAATCCGAAGTCACATCCCTTATCGAAGACGCGGTCGCTACGGTTGCAGGCATCGAAGAACTGCGTTCCATTTCTCGCGATGGTCAGTCATTTGTCATTGTGACTTTCGGCCTGGATCGCAATATCGATGCTGCAACACAGGACGTTCGGGACGCTGTGTCGAGCGTTATGAATCGGCTGCCCCCGGGGCTGGATCCACCCGTTGTACAGAAGCAGGATCTGGACGCTTCTCCTGTCATGTCACTGGCGGTGTCCGGGCCGCGTTCTGCGCGGGAACTCTTCGTCCTGGCGGACAACTACGTCAAGAACGTTATTGAATCGTCTCATGGCGTTGGCGAGGTTCAAATTGCCGGAGCAGCCGATCGCGCGGTCAAAGTGGATATTGATGCGCGCCGCCTGGCCGCACATCAGTTGTCTATTCTGGAAGTGCGTGACGCCATCACTCGCCAGAACACCGAAGTGCCTGGCGGTCGAATTGATGAAGGCCTGCGTGAGCGGTCACTGCGTACTATGGGGCGCCTCGCGCATTCTCGCGATTTTCCCGACATGGTGGTCACCACCGTCAATGGGACACCAATTCGGCTGAGCGATCTGGGTCAGGTTCACGACGCCACCAAGGATGTTCGAACCCTTGCCAGACTGAATGGACAACCGGCAGTGGTGCTGCAGGTTCAGCGACAGTCGGGTGAAAACACGGTCGCCGTCATTGAAGGCATCAGGAAGATGCTGCCCCGCTGTCGTGAACTACTGCCGGATGATGTTCAGGTGGAAATCATTCAGGATCAGTCTCGATACATTGTGGCGGCCCTTCATGAAATCGAACAGCACCTGATATCGGGCAGTATCCTCGCATGCATCACCGTCCTGATTTTCATGCGATCGTGGCGTTCTACGCTGATCGCATCGGTGGCTATTCCCGCATCCATTGTTGCCACCTTTGCCTTCATGCGCTGGTTTGGGTTTACGCTGAACAATGTGACGATGCTGGCACTGGTTCTGATGGTCGGTGTTGTGATCGACGATGCCATTGTGGTGCTGGAAAACATCTTTCACTGCATCGAAGAAAAAGGCATGGCACCAGGCGATGCTGCCATTTACGGCACCAGAGAAATCGGCCTGGCTGTACTGGCGACGACACTGTCACTGGTGATTGTCTTCCTGCCCGTTTCGTTTCTGGGTAGTGTTACGGGACGCATGTTGTTTCAGTTTGGCGTGACGGCAACAGTCGCTATCCTTGTTTCGATGTTTGTCAGCTTCACGCTGACCCCCATGATGTGCAGTCGCCTGCTGCGACGCGGTGACAGCCTGGATGGCGATTCCAGCGCTTCCTCCAGACGAGGATTCTATCGGTGGATCGAATCGTCTTATCTCTGGATGCTTCGATGGGCCATGAAACTTCGATGGCTGGTTCTGGCCGTTTCGATTGCTGTCATGGCTTCCAACTTCTGGCTGTATAAACTGGTTCGTCAGGACTATATCCCCCTGAATGTGGATGAATCGGAATTCGAAGTCCGCATCGAAGCACGTCAGGGCGCAAGCATGGCCTCCATGCGCGAAGCTGTCGATGTGATTGAAGACCGGCTGATGAAGATTGATGGCATCACAACCATCCTGACCTCGCTGGGAACGCGAAGCTTTGGCGATGTGAACCGGGCGGAATTCTTCATTCGGCTTCAGGAAAGCAGTACACGATCCTTTTCTCTCAGCCGACTCTGGAAAGGCCTGCTGAAGGGGGATCCGCAGGCGGCCTTCCGCGGCAATTTTTCTCAGCGCGAGAAGATGGCTGAAGTGCGTGCCAGACTGAATGGCATCCCGGGGCTGAGAGCCTCTGTTCGAAATCTGACTTCGCTGCGACAAGGTGCGCCGGTTGATATCGATTTTTCCATCACTGGTCCGGACATCGACCAGCTGCTGAAGTTCAGTGACAAGTTAGCTGGCAAAGCCAGAACGATTCCCGGAATCGTCGATGTTCAGACAACGCTGAGGATCGACAATCCCGAATTGCTGGCACGAATTGACCGCGAGCGAGCGGCTTCGATGGGTATCGACGTGAGAGAAGTGGCAGATACGCTCCGGATTGCTGTCGGAGGTGATGATCGTGTTTCACGATATCGCGACCCGACCGTTGGAGATGCCTACGATGTGGAGATTCGCCTGGTTGGGATTGACAGAGGCGACGCCGAATCGATTTCGCAGCTCTACGTGCGCGCCCCGGCATCGGCCGTTCTGAATGGCGCATCGGCACAGATCAGCTCCGGTGGTGCAGACCCATCCGTTCGAGACAACGGGGCAACCAGACCCCGAGGTACCGTTCCCGTTCGTCTGGATAACTTAGTTTCATTTCAGGCAAACGAAGCCGCCTCCCGAATAGACCGTCTCAATCGTCAGCGCATGGTTGCAGTGCGAGCAAACATCGACGGTGGTTACGCACTGGGCGATCGTATTCAGGCGATGCAGGACGCAGCCGAGGAAATCGGTATTCCCGATGGATTTGCAACTCAGGTGCTGGGAGGAGGACGTGAGCTGGAACGCACCCTGGCAGACTTTGGCTGGACTTTCGTCCTTTCATTTATCTTCATGTACATCGTCCTGGCAGCGCAGTACGAACATCTGGTACACCCTTTTGTGATCCTGCTTTCGCTTCCACTGGCTGTTCCGTTTGGATTGCTCAGCCTGCATTACGGTGGCGAGACGCTCAATCTGTATTCGGCGATGGGGATTCTGGTGTTGTTTGGTGTCGTCAAGAAGGCGGCGATTCTGCAGGTAGATCACACCAATGCTCTGCGAACGTCAGGGATGAATCGCCTTGATGCCATTATGCAGGCCAATCGTGACCGGCTGCGGCCCATTCTGATGACCACCGTTTCATTCGTCGCCGGGCTGCTTCCACTGTTAATCGCGACAGGTCCCGGAGCGGAAGAACGTCGTTCCATTGCTGTTCTTGCCGTTGGTGGTCAGACTTTTTCATTGCTGTTAACACTGCTTGCCATCCCTGTGCTGTATTCATTCTTTGATGACCTGGGAAACATTCTTCGAAAGTTGTTCCCTTCGCGAAAAGCGTCAGACCTGTTCGAAGATCCTTCGCACGTCGTCGCTCAACCCGCCCCGGAAACATGAAATGAACGTCGGATTGTGGGCTGGCGGAAAGGCCTCACTTCGCATCAAACCATTTGCGCTGCTGATCATTCGAGAACCACAATTTGCTGAGCCGACTTTCCCGGAATTCGTGAGCGTCGCTCAGGGCATCCAGTGGTTTCGCAGGCTTTGCCGTTTGATCTGATAAGACCTGTGATTGACTTCTACTAACTGTACTGGAACTGCCTGTGAACCTCCGATTTCTGGTCCTTAGTTTTTTGTTCATTCTGGTATCGGTCCCTCCTGATGTAAGGGCCGATGAAGCGGATTCGCCCGTTGATCGCTCCAGTGATCTGAAACTGGTGAGCGATGAGTTCGGCCTCGCGGACGGACCAGCATGGGATGGACGATCCGCACTTTATATCCCGGATGTCAAGGGACAGTTGATCCGCAGATACATCCCGGCTCAGTCGACCTGGTCGACGGTCGTCGAAGGAGAAAATCGATTCAGTGCAGCATTTTTCAGCCATGACAAACTGTTTGTCAGCAATAATTCGCAGGCGAAGATTGAATCGTTTGTGGCTGGCCGACTCAGTCAGCCAGCAATTGTGGTTGCGAACTGCGACGACGCAGATCCGCCGAAACGTCGGCCGAATGACCTGGTCGTCGATCATGACGGTGGTATTTATTACACGCTGACCGGGCAAAATGAAGTGATCTATGTCAGTCCGGGTGGCGAACAATCGGTTGCAACAACAGAGGTTATTTCACCCAATGGCATTACGATGTCTCCGGACCACCGGACGTTGTATGTCGCCGCCTACAAGCCAAAAACCATCATCGCGCTGGATTTGGCTTCACCCGGCAAAGCGATCCATGCGAGGCAGTTTGCGGCGATGGATGATGGCGATGCGCTGGGAGCCGATGGCATGACCATCGACCGCGCTGGCAATGTCTACTGTGCGGGTGCCAATCACGTCTGGATCTGGAGTCCCGAAGGCCGACTGCTTGATCGTATTGCGTGCCCAACACGGCCAATCAATTGTACGTTTGGCGGTAGTGACATGAGGACACTCTACATCACCGGATTCGGTGGTCTGTATGAACAGCGCATGAAAGTCTCCGGACGGCCGCCGGAACCGACTCATGCAGCATTCGACGAAACAATCCGTCAGTGGAGATCCAGTACCCCTGACACGGCCATCCCGGCTGGTATCAAAGCGCATCTCGACGTGCCCTATGCCAGGTTTGGTCAACGTAAGGTTCTGGCAGACATTTTTGTGCCGTCAGGCGACGGTTTGTTCCCTGCCGTCATTGTGGTTCACGGAGGTGGCTGGCTGAACGGCGACAAAACGAAATTTCGCGCGCTGGCAATTGAGCTGGCAAATCGAGGATACGTGAGCGCTGCAATTGAATATCGACTGGGGGACGAAGCTGCCTTTCCTGCCGGAATTCATGACTGCAACGCAGCCACACGATTCTTGCGGGCAAATGCCGATGCCTACAGGATTCATCCTGACAAAATCGGCGCTGTCGGAGGTTCGGCGGGTGGCCACCTGGTTGGATTGATGGCGACAGGCTGGAAGGAGAAGTCACTTCAGGGCGACGGCGGATACGCGGATCGTTCCTCACGCCTGCAGGCAGCCATCGTGATGGCTGGTCCGATGCAGATCGCGAGCGGCAGCGTCGCGGAACGATCCAAAACGGCCAGAAAAAACTCGAATGCCGTCCGATGGCTTCGCGGCGACGTTGACGAAAAGGCAGGTCTGTACAAATTGTGCGATGCCTACGAGAAGATTTCCGCGGACACGCCGCCCGTCTTGTTTATGCATGGCGAACATGACAAGCCAGAATCGTGCCAGCCCTCGATGGATAAGCTGAGCGAAGCTGGCGTTATAACGGGACTGAGAGTCTATAAAGACGGCAAGCACGGTTGCTGGAATCAACTGCCCTGGTTCAACGATATGGTCGCAGATATGGACACGTTTTTTGCAAAGCACCTGAAGTGAAACCGCTCGTCAGCGTACGACTGCAAAGGCAAATCTCACAGCGCAGACCTCAGTTGTACGGTCACGAAGCGGTGATCCGATCCAACATCTGCTCCGACGCTGCAGCTGTCGCTCGACAGATTGTCCGTCGAAAGCACGTGATCAATGACCAGCCCAAATGCGAATGCTGGAAACCGGTACCACGTTGGACGAATTCCTGGTCCACTTGTATGTCGCCGAAGTTCTGAGTTGCCTGCAAAATCCTGGAAGATGGGCGACCAGGGAGTGATATTCAAATCTCCCATCACGACAACATGTGATGTCGGATCGTCGGACCTTAATCGTTTCACTTCGTCGCTCAGCATTTGCAGGTGCTGATTACGATGAGCGAATTGCTGCCTGCCGACTGGCGGCAATGTATGGGTTGCGAAGATGTGCCATGTTTGACCGCTGTGATTAATGGTTGCGACAACCGACTTCAGATCATTGTCGTTGAAATGGGTTAGTGCTGCATTGGTCCAGGGGATTCTGGAATACAGTGCAATTCCAAAGTTGCCCGAATCCTGCACGTAGAATACCGAGTGGGGATATTGGCGTGAAAAATCTGCCGACAGAAAGTCTCGAAGCGCGGTACTGATTTCAATGATGGCGACAACGTCCGCATCCGAAGCCAGCAACTCGTTTGCAATATCAGCGTAGCGTCGATTGGAGGTAAGAACATTTGCAGTTGTCACTCGCAGAGTACCAGCATCCGTTTGTGAGATTCCTGAGCGAGCGGCAACCGCGTCGCTCCGGCAATACCGATAGTCTGCCACGTACGCTGGTGCGTGAAACAGTAAACCGGCCCCAATCAGGACGACCAGTTTCCAGCTTTGGAAACCCGTGTGAACGGCAATGCAGACCAGCAATCCGAGCACTTGTTGAATCCGCAGGTTGGCCAGCAGATCGGCGATCCAGAAATTTCGGGCGACCGTTGACAGCAGCGTAGTCGCCAAAAGAATGAGGGTTGCGGCCAGAAAAAGATTCTGAAACCATCTGCCGAGTGCCCGTCGGATAGATGCCATCCGAGACGTTTCGGCGGGTGCCGATTCAGTCGCTGCCATTGAGTCGTGCTGCCAGATTTCTACAACGGGACATCCCGTGAAGGCGTGCGGAATTTATTGCTGACAGGATCAAGCATACATCCTGATCTGGTCAGCGAGAAAGCAATCAATGGCTTCTCATCCGTGATTCTCGACACTCCCGGCCGAATTTGTGGAGGTGTGTGTTCCGGGCATTCCAGACTTGCATCTTCCCGAAGGCATTTCGATCGCATGCGAACCTGCTTCCCGGGTGGTGCGAGACGGATGGCATCAAATCAAGGTCTTGGATGTTCCTGATATTCCCGGGGCGGATCACCCGTCGTCGCGAGGTGAATCGCCAAGCGATCTGCAACGTGCCGGACAGATTCCTGCCCTGATGGAACCACTACCACTAAATGAAATTCGACAGTTCGATAATCTTTCCGGTGCGAATCGATTCCTCTGCTGCGAGGCAAATGGCGACATTCAGTCGAGCGGATTCGCCGCTGTTCAAAGGCTTTGTGCCGGACCGGCAGCAATCGATAAAATGAATCAGTTCGGCTTTGATGCCACGGTCGACTCGCCCCGATGCATCTCGAAACCCCGCTTCATCGTCCGAATCCGGCACCTGTTCTTCGAGGTGTGTTCGCGGTTCGAAGCGGTGATAGGATAGGTGAATCGCCTGATTGCGAGTGTCGATACGTCCATTTGTTCCCACGACTCCGATTTCGCAATCTCCGCCAACAGGTGCAAACAAACAGATCTCCAGCACAGCGCGGCGACCACCTTCGTACTCCACCAACACCTGAGCATTGTCGAGCAATTCGCGATCGGTGAGCACATCGCGTCCGCCGAATGCTGACACTCGCAGCGGCTTTGTGCCGAACATCCAGTTGAAAATGTCGAAGTGATGGCAGTTTTTTTCGAGGAAAAGCCCGCCTGTGACCTTCTCGCTGGATCGCCATCCAGGTCGCATTGGTCCTCGATACTCCCGACACCACATGATGCGGGGTTCGCCAATGTCACCCGTGTCGATCATGGATTTCATGCGCTGATAAAGCTGCTGATGTCGAAGTTCATGTCCGACCTGGAGAACCTTCCCCGCTGCCTGAGCGGCAGCGATGATCTGGTCACATTGCTCAATTGTCAGGCCCAGTGGTTTTTCGCAGAGCACATGCAAACCCGCTTCAAATGCCGCCATCGCCGCGTCGTAGTGCTGATCATTTGTCAGCGCAATGATGACCGCATCCAGCTCGGGTACCTGAAGAACATCACGCCAGTCTTCAAACGTTTGCAGATGATTGCCAACCAGTGATTTGGCAGCGTCGCGACTTTGCTGGCTTCGGCTGCTGGCAGCGACAACGTGAACATCGGGCAGCAGCAACAGGTTCTTCAGATGCGCTTCACGGCCAAACCAGCCCGCGCCAAGCAATGCGATGTTCATGGAAATTTGAAATCGGGAAACGAGGAATTCAGAAGCAGGTGAGACCGGATTGTACTCCGTTCGCCATCATTTATCCTCTGGTTCGCAGTCATCCCGCTGCAATTCGGCCGAGTCGAGGTCGTGGAGATGCATCTTGTAATGCATTCAGGCGATGACATTACCGACAACTTCGCCGTGGACATCGGTGAGTCGGTAGTCACGACCGCTGTGGCGATATGTCAGGCGTTTATGGTCGAGTCCCATCAGGTGCAGAATCGTCGCATGAAAGTCATGCACATGCACGGGGTTCAATTCGGCTCGCATCCCATAGTCGTCTGTGGCTCCGTAGACGATTCCGCCTTTCGTGCCTCCACCCGCAAGCCAGGAGCTGAATGCCCAGTTGTGGTGTTCTCGACCCTTCGCGTCCGCCGAATTGTTAAATGGCGTGCGTCCGAATTCAGTTGTCCAGACAACCAGTGTGTCGTTCAGGAGTCCTCTCTGTTTCAGATCACGAATCAACGCGGCAATCGGTTGATCGACATTCTTAGCGAGTCGCTGGTGGTCCATCATGTCGCCATGTGAATCCCAGTTGCCGGAGGAACCCGTATCAATGAGTTCGACAAAACGAACGCCTTTTTCCACCAGTCGACGGGCCATCAGACATTGCCATGCGAAGCCGGTGGTTGCTCCTGGTTCCAGACCATACAAGGCAAATGTTTCAGCTGTTTCTCCCGCAAGGTCGAATACTTCGGGGACAGCCGTTTGCATCCCAAAAGCTGTTTCGAACGAGCGCATGCGGGCTTCCAGCAGCGGATCACGACCTGCTTCGGCCAGATGTTGTTCATTGAGCTGTCGGAGGATCCGCAGCTCCATCAGCTGTTGTTCTGTGTTGACCAGTGGCTTGAGATTTGCGACCGGTTCTGCCCCCGGCACCACCAGCGTCCCCTGATGAACACCCGGCAGAAAGTCGCTGGCATAGACCTGCGATCCGGCATACGTCTGTGCCGGCGCGATGGTAATGAAAGAAGGCAGATTCTGATTGAATGTGCCCAGTCCGTAGCTGACCCAGGCTCCGATGCTTGGCCTTGAGAATGCGAACGAACCCGTATGCATACCCAGCGTTGCGTTATAGTGATTGGAATGACTGGTGTGCATCGAACGAATCAGGGCAATGTCGTCGACGCATTCTCCAACGTGTGGAAACAACGTGCTGACTTCTGTGCCACATTGACCATGTGGATGGAAGTCCCACTGAGGACGTTTGAGAAAAATTCGTTCGTAGCCCGGACGATCTTTGATTTCAGGATGGTCCAGCTTGACCTCGCGACCAACATCGGAAACAAGTTTTGGTTTCGGATCAAACGTATCAACGTGTGAGACACCGCCCGTCATGAACAAGAAAATGACATTTTTTGCCCGGGGGACAAAGTGTGTCTTCTTCGGAGCCAGTGGGTCACTCGATGTCTCTGCAGACGATTCTTCAGCCAGCAACTGGTGCAGAACCCCAGGCATTAACAGGGAACCAGCTACCATCGAATTCACGATGGTGCGACGGCGATGTGGAAGTGTTCCGGCAGGCAAACTTGGCACGATATCTGGTCCCCGGGAGGCGGGCGATTGGTGTTTCCAGGATCCGGATCCTAACACAGTCCATCACAGGATTCGAATTCCAATCAAAGGAAGGGCAACCACTGATCTGGTGAACCGTGGTCATTCATTGGTGTCGAGGTCCGTATGATGCTCGCATGGCCGATTCCCGGGGAGCGTCGTTCTTGCTGGCGATGGGTGTCGTCCTTAGACTCCGTCATCATCCCCTGTACAAGACCACCGATGGCGAAAGAACAAGAGTGCCCGATATGTCAGGAACCACCCCTCCGGATTCAACCACCTCGGAACAAAATTCGCCAAAGGTTGTCGCGTCTCATCCTGAAACGGCCAATCTGATCGAAGGTTATCACGTTATTGCCGAATGGATTCGGTTTGCCGATGCAAAAGCGGCTGTCGTACTGACAGTTGGTGGAGCTGTTGCCGGTCTGGTGATACCGACTCTGAAGGGATATCTCAGCGACCAGACTGCGACCCACCCAACGGTCTGGTGGACCACATTTGTCACGGTACTCTTTTCGGCATGGCTGCTTCTGCTGTTGTTGTCGGGGATTTGGGCGTTTCTGTGCATTCTGCCCTTTCGACGCAAAGGCAGGCACCCGGCCCTGGGACACAGTTCGCACTTTCATCCCGCTGCCATCAGCATGGCTTTTCGTCTGGAAGATGTGGACAAGTTCATTGCGGAATGTGAATCGATGGGAGACGTCGGTCTTCGAAAGGAGGTCGCCGCCTGCCTGTTGATAGATTCTCATATCTCCGGCGCAAAATACCGTTATGTGACCACATCGATTCGCCTCATGGGCATCAGCAGTATCATTGCACTTGTGTATCTTGTTGCCATCCAGTTCTGAATGGACAGTTCCAGGAAGGTCATGCAGTGTTCGGCGATCTCCAGAATTCACGACTGATTGTCACAAAGGGCCTGCTGTTTCTGCTGGCTGGTATGATGGCTGCCGGATTATTGTTCGCGGACCTTCCGACATTCCGTACAGCAGCTTTGCTGGTATTGTCCATTTGGTGCTTCTGTCGCTTCTATTACTTTGCGTTTTATGTCATCGAACATTACGTCGACAGCAGCTACAAATTCGCCGGTTTGTGGAGCTTTGCTGTTTACCTGACGCGTCGGAAAGACGATTCAGTAAGTGAGCGCCATAGGATGTCCGGAGACTGACAAAATGCCGAATGCTCAGGCGAATGGAAAACGGAAGTGCATTGAGTGAGTTGAGAACGGATTGGCATTGAGCTGAGATGTGACTTCGTTTCACCTGGCCCAATGAAGACCGCTCAACTGGTGCTCGATGTGATGGCGCGAAGACTCGAACGCCGCGGCCAGCATCCATGGGGAAACGCCACTTCAGATTTGAGAGGCCGCGTCTATGCGTGCAATCTCGGGGCAAGCCAGCTGCGAAGTTTGTCCAGATCGCCGGCGAAGCCGCGAATACCTTCCGCCAGCTTCTCTGTTGCCATGGCGTCTTCGTTGAGCATCCAGCGGAAAGTACCTTCGTCCATTGAGATCTTTTCGATTGGCAGATCGCGGGCTTTTTCTGCGTCGAGTTGTTTGTTAACGCCCGTCGTTGACTCACCAAGCTCCTTCAGCAGCGACGGTGAAATCGTCAGGAGATCGCAGCCACACAAAGCGGTGACCTGCGCTGCAGTTCGAAAACTTGCACCCATGACTTCCGTCTTATAGCCATGATGTTTGTAGTAATGAAAAATGCGAGTTACCGATTCGACGCCGGGATCCTCGTCAATGGGAATATCCGCACCACCCTGTCTGGCCTTGTACCAGTCGAAGATACGACCAACGAATGGACTGATCAGAGTGACTCCGGCTTCGGCACAGGCAACGGCCTGACCGAAACCAAAAAGCAGAGTCAGGTTGCAGTGGATTCCCTGCTTCTCGAGTTCTCGTGCCGCACAAATTCCCTCCCATGTGCTGGCAATTTTTATCAGAACACGATTCGAATCGACTCCGGCCGCTCGGTACAAGTCGATCAGCTCATTTGCTTTTGAGATCGTTCCAGCTGTATCAAAGCTCAATCGGGCGTCGACTTCTGTCGATACACGGCCCGGAATGATTTGCAGAATACGTCGCCCGAAATTCACAGCCAGTCGATCGATGACAGCATCGACTAACTGATCCCCGGATGCTCCTCCGGCCCGCGCACTTGCCAGTGCATCTTCGATGAGGTCCGAATATTCCTTCAGCTGTGCGGCTTTGTAGAGCAGAGACGGGTTGGTCGTTGCGTCCTGCGGTCGGTGTTCGGCAATGGAGTTAATATCTCCGGTATCGGCGACTACGATTGTGTGTTGCCGAAGTTGATCAAGTGAATTCATGAAACTACAAACCCCTCACGGATTCTCGACTTGCGATGAGCGACCCGGTACAACCATAGCTCAATTGAGCCAACAATTGTCGGCCAACGTGTGACGAAAACCGTGAACTACGGGATTTCTAAATTCTTTCGTCAATGAGCTTGACCGATCCGAAATACATTGACCGGATCCGAAATGGATGGTTCTCAGCACGTGGTTCTCCGGGAGGGCTGAGTACACAGTGATCCGGCAGTCCGTCTTCCGCTTCCCGGTCAGGGTGCATTCCGGCCGGATCAGCAAATGAAGTTTGTGATGGAACCACACGCCGGAAACTGTGTCTGAGGTCTGTTCAGGAATCTCGCAGCCATTTGACTGCGACGTTATGATGAAGGCTCAGCCGGAGAGAGCGTCTTCTGAAAGTAACTCCGACCACGACTGGCCTATCGAGTCCGTTCACCCAAATCCGTCTCTCGGGAGATAAACTGAATGACCCAAGTCGCTCCATCCAAAAGTCAGCCTACGATTGATCTCTTCGACCAGTACGTCATCCCGAATTACAGACGTTACCCAATTGCTCTGGTGCGAGGTGAAGGTTCCAGCGTCTGGGATGCAGATGGCAATCGTTATCTGGATCTTTTCCCCGGCTGGGGTTGCAACATCCTGGGTTATTCACCTCCTGCTGTTGTCAAGGCAATTCAGGACCAGGCTGCCCAGCTGATCCACATCCCCAATACCTGGTACATCGAGCAACAGGGGCGATTTGCAGAATTCCTCTGTCGACGAAGTTTTGGCAAGGCCTTCTTTTGCAACAGCGGTGCGGAAGCAAACGAAGCGGCAATCAAACTGGCTCGACTTCACGGTTCTGGTGAAGGGCGATTCCGAATCATCACATTTGAACACGGGTTTCATGGACGAACCTTTGGAGCACTGACAGCAACCGCACAGCCAAAGTATCACGAAGGCCTCGGCCCGATGATGGCCGGTTTTCGTTATGCCAGAATGAATGATCTGGAAGGCGTCAGGAATCTCGTCGACAACGAAACCTGTGCCATCATGATCGAACCCATACAGGGCGAAGGCGGAGTTCGAATTCCCGAGCCAGGGTTTCTCCAGTCGTTGCGGGACCTTTGTGACGAAAAAGGGCTGTTGCTGATCTTTGACGAAGTACAAACTGGTATGGGACGTACCGGTACCTGGTTTGGATACCAACAGTCCGGCGTACAGCCTGATGTACTCACCATGGCCAAAGGACTGGCTGGAGGTGTCGCCTGCGGTGCAATGATTTGCAAAGATGAGATTGCTGGCGACCTCAGACCCGGCATGCATGCAAGTACATTCGGAGGTAATTCTCTGGCAATGGCTGCCGGAATTGCGACCGGTGAAACAATTGAACGGGAGGGTATCCTGGATCATGTCACTGACATGGCCGAAAAGGTCCGAAACCGACTCGAAGCTGCCAAAGCAACGCTGCCGATCATTCAGGAAATTCGAGTTTGTGGCATGATGATCGGTATTGAGCTGTCGATTCCGGCGACACCTGCCGTTGCCATGTGTATGGAACGTGGAGTCCTGATCAATGCGACTCAAAATACGGTTGTGCGTCTTCTGCCAGCTCTGAATGTTACCGAATCGGATCTGATGGAAGGCCTTGAAACCGTATTGAGCGTGATTCAGGAAATGGCCGAAGAGGCCTGATGAAGAATCAATGCACCGAAGACCGGTTCAGCCAGGACCGCAGGCGATTGAGGTGGCCATGCTTCGCCGCCTCCTTCGCAGGGCGGGCGTTATTCTTCGCGTTGATACTCACAAATCGAACGGATCATCCCGGCCCACGTGTGGGTGCCAGCTTCCACGGCCACGTTCATTCCTGCGGACTGAACAGCTGCAGTGGTCACGGGGCTGATCGTTGCGATTTTTGCTCGAAGCTGGTTCGCATTCATTCCAGCTTCCTGCAGCATTCTTAAGAATTGCTTTGCAATGGACGGACTGCTTAACGCGATCCAGTTCAGGGTGCCATCCCGAAGGCGTTGTGAGATATCGGGGCTCATCGCCTGACAATCGTTATTCTGGTAGACCACCAGGTCTTCAACGCTGGCACCCGCCTGTTTCAGAGCAGTGGGCAGAATATCTCGACCTCGGTTCGCTCGCACCCAGAGTACCTTCTTTCCTCCCACCACCGGCGCCAGTGCGTCCGCAAGTGCCTCTGCTCGAAACGTCTGTGGAACGATGTCTGCCCGAATTCCCCGTTCTGCCAAAGCCTCAGCGGTTGAAGTTCCGATTGCAGCAACGGAACAATGGCCGATCGCCCGTGAGTCTTTTCCGGACATCCAGAGATGCCGGAAGAATTCGCCGACCCCGTTAACACTGGTGAAAATCAACCAGTCAACATCCAGCAGTGACTGCAATCGTCTGGCGATCTCCCGGGACGTGGAGTCATCAACAGGTTTAATTTCGATCATTGGCATCAGGACAGGCTCTCCCCCCAGCCGCACCACCTGGTCCACGATGTCGCCAGCCTGTTGCACGGGTCGAGTTATCGCGATGCTTTGACCAAACAACGGCAGCAGCTCAAACCATGAATGACGTTCGCGCTGAGTCACGCATTCGCCAACGACAATCAGAGAAGGAGGTTTAAGTCCGGCTGCTGTTGCCACTTCAGGCAGCGTGCTGAGCGTTCCGGTCGCGACTCGCTGCGAGGGCAGGGACGCCTGACAGACGATGGCCGCTGCTGTGTCGGCAGGCATGCCGGATGTGATCAGCTGACGACAGATCTCGGGTAGTCGACTCAGACCCATGTAAAAAACAAGTGTCCCCGGGAAACGGCTGATGGCGTCAAAATCCAGGCGGCTGTCTGACCGGGTTGGATCTTCGTGACCGGTGATGAAAGCAACTGCCGAAGAAATCCGGCGATGAGTAAAGGAAAATCCGGCGTATTCTGCGGCTGCAGTGGCGGCGGTGATACCGGGAACGATTTCAAACGGGATGCCAGCCGCTTCCAGTGCATCCGCTTCTTCGCTTCCTCGCCCGAAAATGCATGGGTCGCCGCCCTTAAGCCGAACAACAGTCCTGCCAGCCTGTGCTTCACACACCAGACGCTGGTTGACTTCTTCCTGAGGGACAATTCCGGAACCGTCCCTGCGCGTTCTGGCGGTACGTTCACAGACGGCATTGGTGTGCCGCAGCAGTAACGGATTGACGAGCCCGTCGTACAGCACCAGATCGGCAATCCGAAGGCATTCCACAGCGCGCAGGGAAATCAGGCCGGGGTCACCAGGGCCAGCACCGACCAGATAGACACGTGCAACGTCGGTGGACGACGACATATGAGAACTCGCTTCGCCAAAGAGAAAACGCGGAGAAGCAAAAGATAGCGTTCCGCTGGCGAAGAAAAAGGAAGAGGGCGGTTTGTTACCAAACCGCCCTCTTTGTCAAACAGCAAGGCGGGCCATTGCTCGCTGCTCAACGCGATATGGATAAGCATTCCATGTACCAATCAGTGATTTTTTTCCTGCGAGGCGTTTCGCGAGGTTTTTTCGATGAACCGAATTGGCCGGGACAGCGTTGTAGCAAACTGCGACAGGCATCTGTGCAGAATCATGCGAATCGGACCACTCGTGCTTTCACCGGATTGCGATTAGAGTGCATCGGGCATCCTGATATCCTGCGGCTACCCGCAATGCGTCTGTTAAACACCGCAGAAGTTGTGTTCAGCGGGGATCGCATTCGGATATCAATTTGACCGCACTGAAAGTTTCTTCCTGCAATTCAAAGAGGCTATCCATTGGAGCAGCAAGCCACGATGTATCGAACCCTGGATACCGACCAGACAATCGCAACGCTTCAAACGTTGTCGCGACGAATTGAAGAACGTTTTCCGGATTCGGGGCTGGGCAAGGTCTGTCAGGAAATTTGTCGACTCGCTTCAGAAACCCGGGGACGAATCGAATGGATGTCAAAGCCTCACGGGCTGGTCCGTCTGGGTATCGCTCTGCTGATCTTTCTCGTGGTGGCAGCCTGCTGGGGCATGTTTCATTACGTGAAAGCCAATAAGACAACATTCGACGTCACCGAATTTGTCCCGATGCTTGAGGCCGGTCTGAATGCACTGGTCCTGGTTGGTGCGGCCTTGTTTTTCCTGCTCACCCTGGAGTCGCGAATCAAACGCGCACGGGCATTGAAATCGCTTCACGAATTGCGGTCTGTTGCCCACGTCATTGATATGCATCAACTGACTAAGGACCCAAGCCAGTTGCTGGCTACGCCGGGAATGAGGACGGCTTCGTCGCCTAAACGAAATATGACGGCGTTTCAGTTAACCCGCTACCTGGACTATTGCAGTGAAATGCTTTCTCTTCTGGGCAAGATTGCTTCCCTTTACGCGCAGAGCACCCCGGACAGTGTCATCTTGCAGGCCGTGAATGATATCGAAACGCTGACAAACGGACTCAGCAGAAATATCTGGCAGAAGATCATGATTCTGGATGATGACGTTCAGCGCGATCAGGCGCTGTCGGCTGCAAAGAACCCACAGGCAGTCCACATGGATCAGTCCGCAGGGAGTCCGGTGGCCCTGCCGGAAAGCGAGAAAGAAAAAGCCTGATGGCCGTCATTGAACTTCGGGACGTTTCAAAAACGTACGATCTTGGCGAAGTCCAGGTTCATGCGCTGCTGCCAACAACCCTGAGTATCGAAAAAGGTGAGTACGTCGCATTGCTTGGACCTTCCGGTTCGGGGAAGTCCACGCTGATGAATACGCTCGGCTGCCTGGATCGCCCAACGACGGGCAGCTATCTCCTGAACGGAATTGAAGTGGCCACACTGTCGCGCAACGGCCGAGCCCGAATTCGCAACCAGCATATTGGATTCGTTTTTCAGAATTTTAATCTGCTGGCCAGAACATCTGCGCTGGAAAACGTTGAGTTGCCACTGATGTACGGCCCGGCAATGTCCGGCCGGACCCGTAGGAATCTGGCGAAAAAGATGCTGGAACTGGTGGGGCTTGGCGAACGACTGGATCATCATCCGGGACAGCTCTCCGGTGGCCAGCAGCAGCGGGTGGCCATTGCACGGTCCCTCGTGAATTCACCCTCGATCCTGATGGGGGACGAACCCACCGGAAACCTGGACTCAAAAACAAGCCGAGAGGTCATTGGCCTGTTCAGGCAGCTCAACGAAGAACAACAAATCACGATCATCCTTGTGACGCACGATCTGAATGTCGCGCGGCACGCCAGGAGAATTCTGGTCCTGCGGGATGGGGCAATTGTGACAGATACACAGTCGTTTGACGAAGCCTTTGAATCGTTACACGCGTTCGAAGCGGAGTGATTAAGGTAACACATCGACTTGCAGGGACCGCGGGTCAGAGATCGAGTGTTGTGAAAAGTCGGCAGAATCCGACTTCTTACTGTATGGAGAAGCCCTTCGTTCGAATGCCAGGGATGGTAGTCATCGGCGCGACACTTATGTTGCTTGCCCGACCCGCTGTCGCTCAGTTAGGCGTCGACGAACAGCACACAATGCAATTCGCATTGCCCGAAGCCTATTCCCGGATGCATCGACTTCCATCCCCCGCGCCGGTCACTGTCGCAACACCCGATGTCGTATCTCTCGAATCTTACCTGGCCCTGGACGATGCAATCCGCATCGCGCTGCAGCATTCGGAAGTTGTTCGTGTTCTGACCGGACAATCGGCTTCTTCATCAGGCAGTACCATCTACGATACCGCGATCGCCACTGCCGCTGTTGATCAAAGCGTGGCAGCATTCGATCCCGTGTTTTCTGCCAACAGCATCTTTCGCCACAATGATCTTCCCACGGCTGCCACCGATCCCGGAGATCCGCTGAACGCTGTGATCTTCGGCAACCAGTCAGGTGGTACGGATCTGAGCGCTGCTCTGAGCAGGAAGAATCGCCTTGGCGGGGTCGGAGAATTCAAAGCGATCGACAACTGGACGCACAACGGCCGGGGTGGTCCGCTGGATTCAACCCACTCACCGCAACTTGAACTCAGCTACACACAACCATTGCTTGCCGGCTTCGGTCGCCCGGCCAACGAAGCTCCGATTGTGATTGCCCATCTGAAACAACAGCAATCGTATTTTCAGTTCAAGAGCAGCGTTCAGCAACTGGTTCAGGGGGTCATCACCGCCTATTGGTCTCTGGTTCAGGCACGTACGGAATTGTGGGCAAGAGAGAAACAGGTTGAACAGGCACAGCAGGCCTACGATCTGGTCGCTGCGAAGCTTCGAACAGGCCTTGGAAATCTGGCTGATGTATCTCAACCCAAATCTGCACTTGCGAATTTCCGCGCCAGTCTGCTGGCCGCCCGCGCCAACGTGATCCAGTCGGAGGCAGCACTGCGCAACCTTCTTGGATTACCGCCGGAAGACGGTCATCGCCTGGTGCCGTCGACTCCACCGACTCGTGATCGGGTCCAGTTCCACTGGGAGGATCTGGTTCGGACCGCTCAGTCCCAGCGCCCGGATCTGGTAGAGCTGAATCTGGTGCTCATGGCTGATCAGCAAACGCTGGTGCTAAGGGACAACAATGCCCGGCCAACATTCAATGCGCAGGCCATACAGCGATGGAACGGGCTGAGCGGCCGCGCACTTAACGGAGCAACCGTTTCCAGCGGACCGGATCAACACAACGACTGGAGCCTGGGATTCAATTTCTCTGTGCCACTCGGTTTGCGTTCAGCCAGAGCCAGTCTGAGGACGGCTGAACTTCAGATTGCAAAGGATCGGGCCTTTATTCGACAAAGCCTGCACCAGATGGAACACGAACTGGCAACGTCCGTTCGAACTCTCGATTCGAACTTTCTTCAGTACGAAGCATTCCGCGAAAGCCGACAGGCCGCGCGGGAAAACCTGGAGGTGCAGCTGGTTCAGGAGCGGCTTGGGCGGTCGATCTTTCTGAATGTGCTGCAGGCAATCACCGACTGGGGAACCGCGGTCACTTCGGAAGCGCGATCATTGACTGCCTACAATTCGCAACTGGCAAGCCTTGAACAATCAACGGGAACCATTCTCGAAACACATGGTATCTATTTCGTTCAGGAACAATACGGCAGCATTGGTGCATGGGGGCGTTGCTTTGAAGACGACTGCTATCCGGAATCGCTCCGCCCAGCCGAGAATCTCCGTCGCTACCCGGATTCCGGTAAAGCTGCTGAACAATCCTTTGATCTGGACAACTACCCACGGCGCAATCCCAATGCCGAACGCCTGCACCTTCCCGAAAAGCCTGTTGATCTGCCTCCAGATTCGCCGGATTCTTCCGCACTGATGAATCAGGTGTCACCAGTTACAGACCAAAACACAGCGGACCGAGTGACACCTTCAAGGTCACGCTTCGGCTTCTCCTCACTCCGGCGACTGCTTCCCGGGAAAAACGGAAGCCACTGATCAGAGGATAGTCACGACTGCGGCATGATGCCCTGGATGCGTCGCTGGCTAATCCTTCGGCCCGCCCTGGGTGTGTTCGTTAACGGGCTGCCGGGCTATCTTCGAATTCGTACAGGCTCTGCCCCGGTTACTTCAATGTGGTCGCTGTTCAAATCAGCCTTGTACGAACGTGAACCCTGTAAGCCGACCGATTGACCGACAAATGATTCCATGCTGATACCTGTCTTTGGCGTCAGATAAGCGATCAGGCGACCTTGAGGTGTCATAAGAACGTAGGGAGCACCCGGTACTTTTGATGTGGATCGCTGAACAATGCCTGCACCAACATATCGAGAGGACGGTTTGAGTGTTGCTGGCGGGATCTGTGTGGGCGTTGAAAGGGGCACTTGTTGCTGAGGCGTCTGGCCTGCGAACGGCGTCAATTCGCTTTCAGAAAACGCTGCAGCCAGCTGGATGTCCGACGTCGAAACTTCCGCTGCGTCATCCGTCAAAACTCCTGCACCTGCCGTTAATGGAAAATCAACGTCGGCCGACATATCAAACGGTACAGGTGTTGGGTCATTCAATTGCATCGGCGATTCACGGAAGCCTTCCCGCCCTGCCGAAGAAGCATCGGAAGATGACCAGTTCACCTGCAATGGGTCACTGGAGGGCACGTTGCTGTCAAAGTCAATCTCGGCAGGAACAGTCGCTGTGGCGGGAACAGTCGCTGCGGAAGGAGCAGTGAATTCGGCTGCCGAATCCGTTCCAATGAATTCAACGAACTCCTGAAAATCGCCTTCTGTCAGATTCTGACCACTTGTTCCAAGGATCATGGTGTCCGAAGGAACATTGTCCGAAATTTGGTTCGACGCGCTGGCGAATGCAATTGGGGGTGTAGTCCCTGCGAACATTGCTTCTGGTGTACTGGCCGCATTTGCAGCAGGCGGCACGTAGTTGCCTCCAAATCGACTCATGCTTTGTGCAACCAGTGCTGCGTCGCGCTGCTCGGTCTGTGACGTTAACCGCTTAAAGTCGTTGAATTCCGCCAGTCTTCGACGATAGCGTTCAATGGCAGGGTACCGAAGGTCGATTTGCCCGGCCACGGGCTTGTATTCGACGGACTGCTGCAACTCAATGTAGGACGATTCGATACTATCCAGATCCCACAGCGAAGGATCTGATGTGATCATGTCTCGAAAACGCTTATCGACCTCGGCAAGTCTTTGCTGATCCTGACGAATTCTCTTCAACCGGGCAAGCTGACTGTTCGCTGGCAACTCGGGAACATCAACTGCGCCGGCAACTGTGTTGTTACCGTTCCCGGCTGGAGAGCCCGGAGTGCGTGCAGCATTGGACGGAGTCTGATAGGGATTTCGATCCATCTGGCGACGAACGCTTTCGGCCACCGGAACCAGCGAAGCCCCCGGAACCCATCGGAATTCACGCATTGGGGGGCGAATGCGAAACATGTCCTGCTCGCCCGACAGCGTAAAGATGCGTCTCCGGTCAATGATTTCCACCTTTGTCCCTTTGTCGAGACTCCGCTGATAAACAGTTGTCTCTTCGCCGAAATCACTTCCGACGTAGGCGACGACCTTATCCTCTGTGATGGTTGCTTCGTTTGGTCCGGTCTGCTGTACGTATCGAGCCGGGACCCAGCTGAAACTGCCTTCTGGCGGGGAAATTTGAAACCAGCCGCCAGCGTCATGGCGATGGACAGTAACAATCGTTCCTGCTGCAAGTCGCTGGGTTGGAAACCAGTTTTCACCAGCTCCCGCGCGTGCGAACGTGCCGTCCCCGACCACCCTGGCGTCATAGGGGAATTCAATTTTCTGAGCAGAAACGGTTGCTGCACTGGTGAGAGCAGCAAGAAAAACGATCGTATTGAAGGCAGGTCGCATGACTGCAGTCCTCATTGAAACAAGCAATTCGGCATCGCTTCCTCCGGGTAGTGAAGAAAAGCTCGCACTGACGGCCGGTCCATGAATCAAACGATGAGAAACCTGAAAAGTTACCGAGCGACATTCAATCTTTGAGCAGCCGATTCGGCAGAATCTGCCGCCGCAGGAAGCTCATCAGACGGAAGTGCCGGTTGAGAAGACAGGGAAAGAATTAGGGGAGGTCACTGGCAGGAAAGGGAACTCGAACAAGTTGAACAGGGAGGAACCATCGAATCAGCTTTTCACGTGGATAAACGCTGGCTATTCTGTCCAGCGGCAGAATTTGCCGAAGTCGAAACCCGCCAATTCACAGGTCTGCCTGCGAGATAACCAAATCCCAGGATTGGCTCAAGATGATTTTGAGCCTGTCGATGAAAGCCTGATCTACCATGACTGTTTCTGCAAACACCCCCCGTCCCGGCCATTGGACGTTCTCCCTGTTCCGGTGCGTCATTCTGACCTGCTGTCTCATACCAGTCATTTCGGTTGACGTTCTGGAAGCACAATCGGACGCCGATTTTGCCTCTTTGAAACCCGGTGATCAGGCGGCCGACTGGAAGGAATTGATGGGCACGGACGACAAGCCCTATTCACTGGAAGGATTTCAGAAGGACGTCGTTGTGGTGTGTTTTACCAGCAATACGTGCCCGTATTCGGTGGACTACGAAGATCGCATGAAAGCGCTGCAGAAGTCATTCGAGGACGAGGGTCTCTCTGCTCAGTTGATCTCAATCAATTCGAATGGAGTCCGAGGCGACGAACTGGAAGCCATGAAGAAACGAGCAATGGAGAAGCAATTCAATTTCCCCTATCTCAAAGACGAATCCCAGTCCGTAGCGAGGTCATATGGTGCGACTTACACGCCTGAGTTCTACGTGCTGAACAAGGACCGGACCATTGTCTATCGTGGCGCGATGGATGATCAAACCGATCCTTCCAAAGCGACGATCAACTATGTTCAGGACGCCGTTCGTGCCGCGATCAACGGAACGCTGCCGAAGGTAAGCGAAATCCCGGCCCGAGGATGTGCGGTTCGATACAAAAGAGTACGCCGCAGCAAGCAGTGATTCATCCGTAACACAGCACGACTTGCGCAAAGCGATCGGTCGTGCCTCGTGCTTCTGAATGCGTTCTGCACGCGACCGGGAATCGTTCGATCAGTTGTGTCAGGACATTGCAGAGAAGTAGTTGTCCACTGCCGCATCGAAAGCTTCTCGCGAAAGGCTGAGAGGCATTTCGTGATACTGACAGTAATTCTTAACCTGGAGCAGCAGGTCGCGCGGCTGACACAGTCGGAATGGCCGGTCTTCTGCCAAATAGTGTGTCTTCACCAGGTAGTCGATCGCATCCGCATCGAATTCGAACTTCATGACTTTGCACATGATCTTACAAAGCTCCCGAAATTCGGCTTCGGACGGATCGGGAACTTCAATCTTGTACGGAATTCGGCGCAGAAACGCTCCGTCAACCAGGTCCTTCGGTTCCAGGTTGGTTGAGAATACGATCAACTGGTCAAACGGCACCTGAATCTTCTTGCCGCTGGGCAGATTCAGGAAGTCGTAACGTTTTTCCAGAGGAACGATCCAGCGATTCAACAGCATATCGACAGGCATTTTCTGTCGTCCGAAGTCGTCGATCACCAGGGTTCCGCAGTTGCTCTTCATTTGCAGGGGCGATTCGCAGATTTTGGACTGCGGATTCTGACTGACTTCCAGTTCGTCCATGGTCAGTTCGCCGCCGGCGATGATTGTCGGACGTTTGATCTGCACCCAGCGCCGATCGATATCCATTGAATCCAGGAGCCCACCCTGGCTCGTCTCATCCACCTCTTCGTGAACACCCGGGTCATAGACGCGGATGATTTCACCTTCAATGCAAATTGCACGGGGAATCCAGACGTTCGAACCAAACGCCCCGGTGACCCTTTCTGCAATACTGGTCTTGCCGTTACCCGGTTCTCCGAACAGAAACATACCGCGACCGGAGTTGATCGCCGGGCCGAGACGATTCATCATCGCCTGGTTAATGATCAGCCCTTTGAATGCCCGCTTCAGGTCGTCAGAGGTCACAATCTGACCAGCAATCGTCTGCGCTGCCACTCCTGCGGTGTAGTCCTGTAGCGAAACGGGAACGGCTCCGAAATACGTGCCTTCCTCAGCGTAGCGTCGTGCCCGGTCGCGTCCAAATTCTGTGATTGTGTATTCGGGATCGCCAGTTGATGTCGTGCCGCACAAGTCGATGTGCTTCTCCTGCCGCATCTGCTTCAGCATCGGCTCGATGAGCCTGAACGGTAGTTTCAGCTGGCCGGCGATTCGACGACCGGTCTCCACGCCCATTTGCATCAGATACTTCAGGATGATCTTCTCGATCATCGAAGGCGGAATACCAATTTCACGCATCGACTGAGGCTGGCGGGGAGTATAAACGTTGGAATCGCGTGATGCCGAACGCTGTCCGCCGTCCGAGTTCCCGTCTCCGTTGCCAAGCAACGCATTGACCCGGTTGAACAGTTCATCCAAACCTGGATTCGGTGAATCCGTTTTTGTAGAAGGCGATGACACAGATCAGGCTCCGTTTCGACGTCGAATTCAGTCAAACATATTGCGTTGAAGTCAGTTTCCGGGTGTCCGCGTCCTGCTTTTCGGATCGTTATCCCGCCAGTGCTGTCTGCAGAGCTGCCTACTGACTGCGAAAACCGCGTTCGGCTGATTCCGCCCCGGATCTGCAAGCAGGGTCAGGGGCCACCCATTCATGGTGCACAGTCACCCGGAGACAGGAATTCACCTTCCCGGAATCTTTTTGTGTGGCAAAAGTGAAACACTACTCAACACATGAGGATCTATGTCGAGAAAGAAGCCCGGTCAAACCGTGTTGAATCTGAACTGCGATCCACCAGAATGCGACAGAACCTGTCGTGCGATCCTGACGCTTATGCGGCAAGTCGTCATCGATTCACTACGACGAGCAGATTTCTGATAACCACTCAAATAAAGTTAACCGTCACAACCCGAAGCGCATTTAGGGGACGTGACTCGGGAGTATTCGAATGCGGTACAGCGGGCGAGCAGTCATTGTCACGGGAGGCAGCAAGGGAATCGGGGAAGGCTGCTCCCGAGTCTTCTGTCGCGAGGGTGCACTGGTCAGCGTTCTGGCGCGAGGGGCTGACGCAGGTCAGAAGCTGGCGGACGAATTAAATGAAAAGGGGCCCGGGCGAGCCATCTTTATTTCGTGTGATGTGGGTGACCACCAGCAGTTGCACGATGCCATCGAACAGACCGTAAAAGAGTTTGGCCGCCTCGACTGCGTAATTAACAACGCAGGGCAGCACCCACCCGCGATGTCGCTCGAAGAAACGTCCGTGGAGTTCATGGAGCGATTAATGCGAATTAACTACCTGAGCACATTTGCGGGAGCCCATTATGCGCTGCCACACTTGCGCAAAACCAAAGGGACCATCGTCAATATTTCGTCCATGACTGCGGTTCTGGGGCAGGATAAGTCCAGCGCTTACTGTGCAACCAAGGGAGCTCAGGTCAGCCTGACAAAGGCACTCGCGAAAGAACTGGGACCCGAAGGGATTCGCGTGAACGCAATTCTGCCCAGCAATATCGATACCCCGTTGATGCGTGACTGGGCCGCCACGCTCGACGACCCCGAATCCGCACTGGAACGCGTTTCGGCCATGCAGGTGTTCGGGCGGATGGGAACCATCGAGGAAATGGGCGAAGTCGCGCTGTTTCTGGCCTCCGACGAATCCAGCTTCATCACCGGTCAGGCAATTGAAGCGGAAGGTGGAGCCAGTCTCGACTACTAAGTGGCTCCCTGATCGATGCGCAGCCCACTGATACAGAACGATCGCAATCACAACACCCTGTTTCAAATGAAAGAAGACAGTGATGAAATTTGCACTTTGCCATGAACTTTATGAATCCATCCCATGGTCGGAACAATGTCGCCTGATGGCGGAGGCTGGCTACACCGGGATTGAGGTTGCTCCCTTCACAATTTCGGACGACCTCGCAACAGTGCCGGATGCAGTCTTTGAAGACATGAAGTCTGTCGCTCAAAGTCATGGACTGGAGATCATCGGGCTGCACTGGTTGCTGGCCAGGACCAGCGGATTCTACCTGACGTCACCGGATGCATCCGTTAGAGCAGCAACGGCTGATTATCTCAAGTTGCTGGCTCGCATCTGTGCCGGACTGGGAGGCAAAGTCCTTGTTTTCGGATCTCCACAGCAGCGGAGCCTCCTGAAGGGCGTAACAACCGAGCAGGCGATGCAGTTTGCTGCGGAGGTCTTCAAAATGGCCATGCCGGAGTTCGAAAAACATCAGGTTCAGCTGTGTATGGAACCCCTCACTCCAAAGGAAACCGACTTCATCAACACGTGTGCGCAGGCCGTTGAATTGATGAACATGGTCGGAAGCCCGGCGATGCGTCTGCATCAGGATGTGAAAGCCATGCTGGGCGGTGAAACAGACTCTATTCCGCATCTGATCGCTCAGTTCAAAGATGTGACGGCACATTTTCATGTGAACGACAGCAACCTGCTGGGCCCTGGAATGGGCGATACGGACTATCGACCAATCATTCGTGCGTTACTGGACTCCGGCTATTCAGGCTGGGTGTCTGTCGAGGTGTTTGATTACAAGCCAGGCGCTCAGAACATCGCGCTTCAGAGTATTGAATACCTGAAGCGCATCCTGGAAGAAGTGCAGCGCGCAGACGGGTGATGACCAGTGAAAGGGATGTTCCCGCAGAGTTGGTTCTCATTTTTGAATAGTAATGAGCAGTTCATTGGCTGAAGCGATTGAACGCTTCGCATGTCACCTTCTATGTCTGTTCAGAAGTAGACAAGGTGTGTGCCAGCTACGAAGTGTTGTGATGTTCTGGCGATCGCACAACATGCTGCCGATGACGTGAATCCCAGTGCGGTTCACACAAGTCGCATCGCCTCAGGACTTCATGCGCTTGTTTATTTTGCCGTGTTTTTTCGAGTGAAATCGATGTCGTCGGCTGAAGTACAAATGCCGCATGCTGCTGAATGGATGGTAAGAATCTGGAATACGGTAGCAACAATTTCAACGCACGGTGATGCTTGTTGACGATCGCATTGAAGGCTGTTGACGCATCGCAGTTGAACGAAGTGGTGAAGCTGGAAGTGATGTCGCTTAAAACCTGCGTCAACCCTTCAATAAAAAAAGTTGCATGTGGGAGTGGTTTGAAGTCGAACAAGTATTGCGTTATCCGATTGATTGCTTAGGATTCCGCACGAGTTAACAGCAGATTCTGTTGTGCTGCACCGGATGCGAGTTGCGAAGCAAGATGCCCAAAAGCAATCTTCAAGACGGAACATCAATCAACGGTCATCTTAAACAGAATGGAATCTGCATCATCATGAGTCATGTGACTTTGATGATCTGATGTTTTGGGTTGTGGTCTGTCCTGCAAAATTGAAGCCCGGTAAGCTACGGCAGGAAAGCCACTCAAAGTTCAACTTTTGATCGGAGGAACGACTGTGGCCAAGAAAGCTGCAAAGAAAGCAACTGCAAAGAAAGCTGCACCTAAGAAGGCAGCAGCCAAGAAGGCAGCACCAAAGAAGGCTGCTAAGAAGGCAGCAGCTAAGAAAGCTGCTCCCAAGAAAGCTGCAAAGAAGGCAACCAAGAAGAAGTAAGGTCTGCCTTGCTGATTTGAATGCCTAACGACTGACAATTACCCATTGTCAGTCGTTTTTTTGTGCGCTGCAGAAAGATCCTGTAAGCCACTGTCGCCCTGCGGATAAGAAGTGATGGAACCACTGGCTGGTCAATTTGACGACAATGGATATGCCATTGTGCCACAATGCCTGTCGCCTGTGATCGTGCAGGAAATGCTTCGGAGTATCGAAGAGGCACGTCAGCATCCAGCGACTCTCGAAGCGGTCTCCAACAGGAGTGGAGTTTACGCACTGCGCAATCTTTCGGATGTCATTCCGAACCTGCAACAACTTGTCCAGGACCCTGAGGTCGTACGTATTGTACATTCTGTCATCGGGCACGACGCCTTCATGACTCGAGCCACTCTTTTTGACAAGACTGATGGTGCGAACTGGGGGGTCTTCTGGCATCAGGACCTGTCCATCGCAGTCAAGGCGAGGCATGAAGTGGAAGGCTTTCATGCCTGGACAAGAAAGGCCGGGGTACTCAGTGTTCAACCTCCGGCGCATCTGATGGGTAACGTTTTGGCCGTGCGGCTTCATCTGGACGACTGCTATGCTGAAAATGGAGCACTGAAAGTACTACCCGGAAGCCATCGCAATGGGCGACTTTGTGCGGTCTCGCTGGATTCCACCGTTAAACTCAGCAACGAAGTGATCTGCGAAGTTTCTCGCGGCGGCGCGGTGTTGATGAATCCATTGACGCTCCATGCTTCGTCACCCATGACAGTCCCGGGGCACCGCAGAGTCATTCATCTCGAATTCGCGGCCTTCGATTTGCCGAGCCCACTGCAATGGCAGTATCGGATTCCCTGCCGCTGATGCTGCGTCGAACACTTCATCCTCAGGTATCGATAAGGGGGCAGAGAATTTCCGGCGATGAACAGGTGAGGTCGTTGGGAGGTGCTTCAGGTCAGGAAGATCAGCCCTCCAATGACACTGGCGGCTATCGCAGCCATCAGAACGGCTCCGGCAGCAACATCTTTGCATCTCCCAATGGCATCATTGAATTCCGGCGACACCACGTCCGCCAGAATTTCAACCGCTGTGTTCAGCGCCTCTGCAATCCAGACGATTGCGATGGCCAGGACCAGTAAAGCCCATTGCGATGGTGTCATACCTTTGATCAGGCCCAGCAGAATGACAAGCCCGGTCGCAGTGACATGGATCCACGCGTTGTGCTGTGTCTGAATCAGCACAAACACTCCTCGAATGGCATACCCAAAACTCCGGATGCGATTGCCAAATGAGAATCGTTTGCTCACGTGTTTGCTCGCCCGATATCAGCCTGCACATGAAATGCCTTGAAAACACAGGAGTTCAGTCATTCATCCGCAGATCCGGAGTTCCAGCCATTCAGCTCGTCGACCAATCGAGGAGCAAGACTGATGCCAACGGTCTTCCGTGTCAGGAACACGACGCCGTCGATCAGTGAAACCTCTCGCAGTGTCTTCGGCAGATCGTCGTCTTCTTTTCGCTTTTCAGCAATCTCGCTCACTTCAACTCGTTCCGCTTTGCGCGACACGATTCGAATCACGTGAGCACATCCCGGAATATTCAGTTCCTTCAACTGCTGAATACGATGGAACACATACCAGGCCGCGCAGAGCATGCGTTGTGGAAGGGCCAGCAGACCAAGCAAACGCTCCACCCACGTCTGATCGGAATCGATGCTGCCGAGTGCAAATGTCCAGACAGCTCCCATGGCCGGAGCCACATGCAGTGTCAACTGCGTTTCGCCAATGTCTGCCGTATGCTGTTTGTCGCCAATGTTCCCTGGCACGCGTAACCATGTGACAAACAGGACGGTTCCAAGGATCCCAAGTGTAATCATCCAGGAAAGAAAACCATTGCTGATGAATCCTGTCGTGATAATCCATCGGACAAGGAATGCCTCCATCATAAAGGCTCCGGCACCCCCCAATCCCATGATTGTAACAGCCACCGTGGCGAGCCGCGTTTGTGTAATGACTCGCTTCGCCAGCCATTGGCGGTAGTCTTCTTTGTTCATGTCAAACTCTGTTTAGTCTCGAAGAGACGATTTCGGTCAATCCAGGTTGCGCTCTGCGTTCGGCAGGGCGGTGTCTTTGCAGGCTCTGCGCCAGTGTACCGTAAAGAAGGAACCGTTGCCGAATGCCAGCGGTCAACCTTTCGGGTTAGGCAAACCTGATCCCCGTTTCCGGAGCGTTTGGACAGATAAGGCAACATCTGCCGATATTGACCCTGATTCCATACTGGTCAGACAGGATGCTGCCCATGCCCAAAGTCGAACTGCCCGAACGTCGCAAGGATGCTGAAACGGAAACACCGTCCACGTCCGCTGCGCCTGCTGCCCCGTCGACAGTCAGGAGAAGCCGCGCGGGAAGGCGTTGGTTGATCCGATTATGCGCTCTGTGCCTGGCAATCTTTATCCTGCTGCCAACGCTGCTTAGCATTTTTGGGCAAATTCCCGGACTGATTTCGAAAGTGCATCCACGGCTGGCGGAGACACTTCAGTTTCGCACGATTCAGCTTCACTGGTGGTCGGCCATTGAAATCAAGGGCCTGCGTATTCGTGATGTGACCGCGAATGCCCCGGAAGATGATTCGTCCGCTGATGTACCCGGCGACGACAACTCAACATATGGCCCTGACGGATTGCCGGATGGTCGTTACGTCTTTAGTTCTGAAGTTGTCACAAGTCGCGAACCGCTGTGGAGAGTAGCCCTGCAAATGGGGCGCGGCGTAGAACTGCGATTTCAGCAACCCGTCCTGAATCTCGTTGTCCGGGACGATGGTTCCAATCTGCAAAAGACGCTGCAGCATATCAGTGGTTCCAGCGGCGTCAGTCACGAATCCTTCCCCGTGCGTGTGATCTTTGAAGACGGGACTGCCTTTGTTCAGTCGGTGGCAAGCGACGTGCCGGGATTGCAAACGGGCGACGCGGTCAACAGCAAGACAACTTCGCCGACAGAATCGACACGCGTAACGAACATCAACGGAGTCTTCTCCACGCTTGATTCGACGTTCGCGCTGCCGGAGTTGCAGCTGGAAGCCTGCATCAATGTCCCCGAAAATTCAGAAGCAGGTGGCAGCATTGACCATGCCCTGTCATCCGCTTCGCAGTTGAATCCTCGTCTGGCGGCGAACCTTGATGATCTGACAGCAGACTTCACGCTGTCGCCTCTGATCGATCCACAGGGTGAGTTTGATAAGTCGGCTTTGTTTGGGCAGCAGGACGGCGTATCGCCTGATGGACCCACAAACGCAGGATCCAGGCTGCGCATTCAGATCACCGGTTCGGATACCGTCAACAGCCGCCAGTCGGCTGGTTCCGGCGGGGACAACACCAACACCAACGCCAATAGCCGACAGCGCTTAAGCGTTGCCGCGCGCGAACTGGATCTGAGGGTGGTTCAGCCACTGCTGAGCTACCTGGTTCCGGACCTTCTTTGCGATGGGCAGGTCTCATGTGATGTCCAGGCAGAGCTTGGCGGACACAGAATCGCAGACGGGCTTGTGGGCCGGTTCCTCTTACAGGGCCAGAACATCCGGCTTCGCCAGAACACCTGGGCAGCAGGCGAATGGCTTGATCTCGGTAACACGTCGGGTTCTGGTGCGGGCGCATTTGCTGTTGACGGGCTGCTGCTGAAAGACATTACTCTTCAGTCAGATATCGTTTCCCTGCGTGGCAATGGAGAATTGCGGCATGCGGCAGATGAGAGCGCAACTGCAGGGGACAGCCAGTCATCCGCACCGAACCAGTCGGCAGAACTGCAGGGATCGGTTGATGTCGCTGGAGTGACCCGGATGCTTCGTTCGACACTTGCCTTGCGAAACGACGTTCAGATTCAGGCGGGTCAGCTGGTTTTCAGTTTGAACGGTGAAGTTGTTGGGGATGCCGCAGGCGAAACGGACCACGCGGCGAGTTCGCTGGCTCGATGGCAGGCTTCAATTCGACACGAAGGAATTCAGGCGACGCAGGCAGGCAAGTCCATCAGTCTTGATCCTTCGCTGCGCATTGATGCTGTCGGACCATTGGAGTCAGGACTTCCTGTTGTGCGGCAGTCTCGCCTGACAGGTGCCTTCGGATCGCTGGATCTGAGCCCCGGTGAAGGTTTCTGGCAGATAGCCGGCAACGTTCAGCCGGATCTGCTCTGGCAGCAGATCCAGCAGTTTGTGCAATTGCCCCGGCCCGGAATCCGGGGCGGCATGTCTGTGCAGGCTCGCATTGGTCATCAATCGGATCGCATCACGCTTTCAGGATTGCAGCTCAACAGTTCCGATTTGAAGGTCAGCAGCAGTCAGTTGACGGTGTTTCCGCAAAACCCCGTTCCGCAAATGTTTGACGGCAGCGTACACCTGAAAGGCACCGGCTCGGCAATTCGGACACTGATCGCGCCGTGGCACTCGGCAACATGGCTGGCGGAATACGCAGATGTCACCGTTGAGCTTGCAGCGCAGCCTCAAAAGGCCATTCAGTTACAGGCTCGCATACAGCCCATTCCGGCTGCAGCGGCAGTGGGGACGCCTGTTCGTTCGGTTTCGGCCAGAAGAACGCCGACAGTCAGCACAGCGAAAGAAGTGTCGACCTTTCAGATTGATGAAGCGATCATCGATCTTCAGCTTCAGAACATGACGGGGCTGGACGTGCTGGATGTCAGAAGCGGCCGGTTGTTGCTTCCGGGCATCGCCGCTCAGTTCAAGGGGACGGTCAGCACCATCAGTGACCTGGTTGTCGTTGACCTGACCGCAGAAACCGAATACGACCTGAATGCGTTGTGCAACCGCCTTCTGCCAGAGGACACCCCGATCAGGCTGAATGGCCGTGGGCGAGATATCTGGAAAATCACGGGAGCACCCGCCGTTCTGTCGGCGGAGACTTATGCTGCAAATGCCGGAACCACAAGGAACGTTTCTTTGCCCGCAGGTGTCGGTCCATTGCAGGCCGTCGGAGGAATTACATGGCAGTCCGGTCGTGCCTGGGGACTGGCACTTGGAAGCAGCCAGGTCAAAGCGACACTGGAAAACGGGATCGTGCGGACAGAACCTATTGAATGTGCGGTTAATTCCGGAAGCCTTACCGTGATGCCACTTTACGATCTGATTCATGATCGCGTTCAGATGGCCACGGGCAGCCGAATAGAGAATCTGCCGATCACGCCGGAATTATGTCGTCAGTGGCTCGGTTATCTGGCACCAATGATGGCGGATTCCGCGAACGTGTCGGGAGAAGTATCGGCTCGCGTGGAACGATTTGATTATCACCTGAATCAACCCGAAGCGTCAGACATCGCTGCAACCATCAGTATTCACCACGCAGAAGCTGCACCCGGGGCTTCTCTGCAGTCACTTCTGGAGACACTGGACGTCATCCGGCGACTTGGTAAATCGGATCGCAGTTCACTGGTGCGTTCGGTCGTTCTGCCCCAGCAACAGATTCCGATCGCGCTGCGACAGGGTGTGGTAACACATCAGGGACTGATTATTGAACTGTCCGGCTATCGCGCTCAGACAAGTGGTGCCGTCGGTCTGAATCGTCAGTTGCAAATTATGCTGGACGTTCCGCTCGAAAAAGCAACGGGCGGAAACGACTTTCGCAGTATTCGCATTCCGGTTCGCGGGACGATTGATTCGCCACAGCCGGACACAGCCGGACTGCTGCAGAATCTTGGCACACAATCGATTCAGAATAACCTGAACAACCAGTTGAATAAGCAATTCAATAAGTTGCTGGATAAGCTGTAACAACGCAGCGGGCCGTCAGATGTTCAGTACGATGCCCAGCAACACTGTATCCTGCGCTGCAGAGCGATCACTGACCGTTGTAATATCCAGCAGCGGAGCGAATCCCATGCTTCGAATGTATTCCAGAGACAGCATGACATTCGGGTGAGGGTCGTATCGGAGGCCAAGAACGGCCTGCTGATTGAATTCAAACTGCGATCCGGCGGGACCTTGTTTTCCTTCGCTCCAGCTTCCGGAAATTCGCAGGGGATGATTGTTCCAGATGGTGTCGTAGGCGGTCTCCGCGCGGTAAGCAACGACGCGACGGTCTGTGGCCGGCCACGATCTCATCGTCGTGACCATTTCGTATTCTATTCGCCACGGGCCAAATTTAGACGCGAGGTTGAAGTCAACAGCGCCGTTCATGTCTCCGGAAACTGCAGGATTCAGATGTTCGGCAATCGCAGCGTCATAGATGGTCCCATGCAGATAGCCTCCTCCGATAGCGATCCATGAATCCGGAGCAACAGGCCATTGATACCTGGCGTTTGCGGCAAAGTTATTGATGTGCCCACGCTGTTCCGAATCGGCCACTCGAATTCCACGGCTGCCGTTCAAGGCGGTTACACTGGCGTTGAAGCCGTCAGTCGCGTATCCAATTCCGGCACCTTCTGCCAGGGGAGCAAAATAGTGCCAGACGACCGACTGACTGTAGGGACTGAGCGTTCCCATATCGCCAAACGAGACATTCTTCTTGCCGATGAAGGCATACCACGGACTTTGCGTCAGATCGCCAAAGGCAACATACGCCTGCCGCATCTGAAAACTTCCCTGTTTGAAGTCCGGGAAGGTAAACACATCTGAAAACAGCGTTTCTGCGTATCCATGCGCCCAGGTATTGAAATGAACAATTCCAGCCGCATTCGCCTGTGTCATTCGAAAGTCTGTGGCCGCATTTCCGGTAAAGTCTGGTGGGAAACGTCCGAGATACGAAAACTTACCAGGTCGCGTCACGGCCGCTGCCATCCCCGAAACTCTCATCTGGCCACCCACAACAACCGATGGCGATGTCGTACACGGGCTGCCGGGAATGACCAGCAGCAGTTCCTTGTCGGATTGACGATTTTGAAAGTCCAGCAACGGTTCTGTGATGCTGGTATCGAAGCTCAGATAACCCTGTGACCCGCAGCGGCCAGATGGACATCCCGCAGTCATTCCGTTGGTCTCGCAGGATCCGGAATCGTAAACCTGTGTGAAGCTGTGTCCGGGCGAGAAGATACTGTTGGGGCCTGATCCGTTGGCTGGCGCCGTGAATCCGGAGTAAGGGGCGGTGTAGCCAGTTTCGTGAATCCCGCCGACAGACGATGACATTGCCGGCGGACCGGGCGCCAATGGCTGTGCGGACACCGAAACAGCGCAGGCCAGAAATACAAGGGAGCATGCAAAGAGTTGTCTGAACTTATTGAATGCGTTCACGATCGTTGGCTGCCGGAAATGGAATGGGGGAAGTTACGTTCGCAACCGGTGTGAGTTCTTCCGTAAGAATGTCACGTGATATTTATGGTTGTATCGGTTGCGCCGAATGCGCAAAGCAGGTTGTTGCTGGCAGATGCAACATTCTTCGCAGACTGGCCATCAAATGCCCTTTGTTGTCCCGATTCAGCCGGAAGGACCGGCAATAACTGCCATCCGACACAGCTCACCTTTGGACCGGGTCATTGAATGCCAGAGACGTGTGGGTTTCCCACGGAATGGTCAAATGACGTTCTGCCGGGGTGATACATGACCGTGGGTTCTGCTCCGGCTACAATTTTCGGCTCACGTCAACAGAGGCCCTGTGCCGCACCGGAGAATGAGATGTCAGACTTAAACGCTGAGTGGATCATTGAAACGACAACGGAGAACTTTCGCCAGGACGTCATTGAGCAGTCGATGGAGCGTCCGGTGGTCGTGGATTTCTGGGCCCCCTGGTGCAATCCATGCAAACAGTTGATTCCAATGCTGGAAAAACTGGCCAACGAATTCGCAGGGAGATTCGTCCTGGTCAAAGTCAACGTTGATGACTGCCCGGAAGTCGCTGGTGCATTTGGGGTGCAGTCGATCCCGTTTGTCGTGGCCATGGTGAATGGTCAGCCAGCCTCTCATTTTCAGGGCATTCAGCCCGAACCACAGTTGAAAGCCTGGATTGAGTCTTTCGTGCCATCCGCTTCGGCTGAAGCTTTCGATCAGGGGCAGCAACTGGAGGCAGATGGAGCCACAGAACTCGCAGAAGCCGCTTACCGAAACGCCGTTCAGGCAGACCCGGACAAAGCAGCGTACAAGATCGCGCACGCTCGCGTGCTGCTGGCACTCGATCGACAACAGGAGTGTCGTGAGATCCTGGACGAACTGAATGCTCGAGGATTTCTTGAACCCGAAGCTCAAGTGCTGCAGCAGCAATTGGAGCTCCGAAGTCAGGTTGAAGATTCCGGCGGAGTCCAGGAGGCACGTTCAGCGCTGGAATCAAACCCCGATGATTTGTCCCTTCAAATCAAACTGGCCGAGGCTCTTGGTGCAGATAATCGGTTTGAAGAAGCGTGCGAGATGTGTCTTGCCATCATTGGAAAAGATAAGGGAGACATCGGGACAAAAGCCAAGGAAGTGATGGTTGGAATTCTGGGTGTCATGGGGCCCAAATCGAAACTGGCTTCTGAACTTCGCCGCCGACTGGCAACGGCCTTTTATTAGGATCCGCGTAAAGAAAGCCCGGCTGAAAGTCTCACCGGGCAAGCACTCACCGGCTCCCCATCGCCTGAAAGACGCGTTTGCGGAGTGCTGCACCTGAAGGTGGGCATTGCGATTGAATCAGTTATGCAGGTTACGACATTTCCAGCGCGATGAGGTCGTGTTGCAACGCCCAGTTCCCGGTTGCCCTACCTGCCTCACGCCCGGCCTGAGCTAAGTTTGGACGGACATCAACTTGGTTTCTGCGGTTGTCTGCCGCAGGCTTACAGGATCGTAACCGGACTGCATCATGTCGGATCATCGCGCTCAAGTTCCCCTCTGGCTCTCGACGAGCATCGTCGTACTGATCGCGCTGGTCACGGCAAATGTCATGGCGTGGAGAAGTGTCGAACCGGACTTGTGGGGGCATATCCAGTACGGTGAGGACTGGATCCATGCCGGAGAAATGCCTCGAACCGCCACGCATACGTTTTCTACCCCTGATCATCCCTGGATCAACCACGAGAATTTCTTTGAGCTGTCGGTAGCGTTTGGTCAGAGAACGATTGGCGGCGCGGGAATCATTGTTTTCAAGTGTTGTGCTGGTGTCTGGCTGCTTTGGACAATGGTTATCGTCGCACGACGTCGACAGGTATCCACGGTGGCTGCCGTCGTGGCAATGATTCCTGTTGCGTGGGGACTTGCGGAATTCTGGCTGGCTCGACCCCAGCTGTTTAGTTTTTTGTTCTTCGGTGTGATGTTGATTGCCTTCGAGAAGGCTTACTCTAACTGGACGGTTGACCGAAGCATTCAATACAGGTGGCTCTGGCTTTGTGTTCCTTTGACAGGCATCTGGACGAATTCGCATGGTGGCTTTGCAGCGGGACTCTGTGTCTTCATTGCAATCAACGGACTGCGCGTCGTTGAGCTGGTGATCTGGAATCGCAATCAGAATCAGCAACGATCGTGGATTGATGCTCTCCGCCAATCGAAAGCTACGATTCTTTCGCTGGGCACTGTTTGCGCGTTCGCCGTGGGGGCCATTTTTGCAAATCCATATGGCTGGGAACTCCCCTGGTGGATGCTGGTCTCCCTGAGTCAGCCGCGACCTGAAGTCTCGGAGTGGGCCAACATTCTTGACGGAGGCGTTGCAATCGTCCCATTCGGGGTCCTTTGTCTGCTCACATTCCTTGGACTTCGCTGGACCAGCGTTCGTCGGGACTGGGTTGAAATCGTTGTGCTGCTGCTGATTGCTGTTCAGACAATTGGGCATGTTCGCCATCTGGCTTTTTTTGCGATCGCATTCGGCTACTGGATGCCGGCGCACGTGGCCGGGGTCTGGAAACGTCTTGTCGAGTGGCGTCCCACACTGGGAACGCATCCGGAGTTTTCACGCAACGCCGCGCGAATGCTGATCGCGGAGGTCTGTCTGGTGGCGCTTCTGCTGTTTGGAGCCCTGAGCTGGCAGTTCAGTCGATTTGGCGTCGACCGAAGTGAATACCCGGTCGCAGCATTCGAGTTCATGAATGAAAACCATATCGAGGGCCGACTGGTTGTCACTTTCGACTGGGCTCAGTACGCGCTGGCTGCGCTGGCCCCGAATACGACAGTCGGATTCGACGGGCGATATGACACTTGTTACCCACAGGAAGTCGTCGACATCAATTTTGATCTGTTGTTTGGTCAGGATCAGTCTCGTCGTCATCGCGGCAAGAATTCCGGACCTGTCGATTCAAACCGGGTGCTGGAACTGGGCCATCCGAACCTGGTTTTGATGGATCGAATTGCAGACCGGCCTGCCGTTCAGTTTCTGGATCAGCACGACGACTGGGTGCGGATCTACAGCGACGGACTCTCTGTTCTGTGGGGCCGGAGTACGGTTTATGACGACCCGGATTCTCCGCACTATTTGCCGGTGGCTCGGCGAAGGTTCTCGAACGATATGCCGAAAGGGATCGCTCAGTGGCCCGGTTTTCCGAATCGGGCAGGGAAAGACGCATTCAATCCTGTGACAGCGAAGCAGGCGTCCGCCAGTCGTGTCGCGTCTAATCCCCAGAAAACGCTGTAGGCACGACACCTCGAAAAGATTCTTCCGCGGGTCCCTGCATGAAGACATTCTTTCGATCCGGCCATTCAATCTGCAAGACACCTCCGCGCATCTGGATGCTGACGGGCTGATTATCCGGGAATGCTCCGTAGGCAATTCCGGCAACGGCGACCGCGCAGGCGCCGGAACCGCAGGCCATGGTTTCACCGGACCCGCGTTCCCAGACACGCACTTTTGCTCGATGGCGATCCAGCACCTGAACGAATTCGACATTCGTGCGGTCCGGAAACAATGTGTGATGTTCGATCGCCGGACCGTTTTCTGCGAAGTTAATTTCGTCGAGTGTTGAAACAAAGATCACAGCGTGTGGATTACCCATCGAAACGCAGGATGCGACCACCGGTTTTTCGGCGATCATAACGTTGCTCACAACCGTCTGCCGGACCAGGGCATCCGCGGATCTGATGGCTGAGTTGGCGTTACTGGGTGAGGTGTTCGTGTTGAGGCGAGCCTCACTTGCAGGGCCCATGTTCACGCGGACGACTGCTTTTTGCTCTGCCGTATGGGATTCAATCACCGATGTTTCGACAATTCGGCTCTGTGTTTCGATACGAAAAGAAGTCTGAGCAGGGCTGTGATGCTGATGAAGCCACATTGTGATGCACCGGATGGCGTTCCCACACATCGCTCCTTCGGACCCATCAGAGTTGAACATCTGCATCCGGGCGTCTGCCACTTTGGACGGCAGCATCAGAACCAGACCATCAGAACCGATGCCCGTGTGCCTGTCACTGAGCTGAACGGCCAGTGGTTGCGGCTGAGGGGGCGCCGGAGCAGCGAAACAGTCGATGAAGACGTAGTCGTTGCCGCAGCCATGCATCTTGATAAACGGTAATTGTCCCATCGCAGAGGTATCCCCGACTGGATTCATGACCAACGACGGCCGTCCCCCGAAAGTTCATAAGAAGAAGACGGGAGATCAATAGCGGGCCAGGTCGGCTGGTGTTTGCGTGAGCCCCAACTGACTGACCAGCTCCTGTGCGCGGCTGACCATCATCTTGAGCTCGCTTTGCAGAGCCAGAAACTGCCAGCCTTCTCCGATGCGCTGATTGACTTCATCAATGGTTTGAAGGTGAATTCCAACCGGAGTCCCGGTCTTCCTGCCGGCGGCCAGTATCCGCTGAAGCATGGCTTCGAATTCCTCAGGGGTTGGTTCCGTTCCGTCTGGCTTCTTCATCTGCCAGAACAAATCATTGGGCCCAACAAAAATTGCATCCACACCGGGAAGACTGTAGATCGCTTCGGCGTTGTCGACTCCCTGAGGAGATTCGGTTTGCAGGATCACCAGCACTTCGTCATTCGCGTTCTTGTAATATTCGCCGGCGGACGCCTGAAAGTTCTGTGCCGGAATGCTGCCCCCAATAGACCGATTGCCTGTCGGTGGATACTTGGCCGCGGCGATCGCAATCTTCGCTTCTTCCACGGTATTAACCATGGGGACGACAACACCCATCGCCCCACCATCAAGAACGCGTTTGATCAGATCGTGGTCGCCCCGCGGCACTCTGGCCAGGGGAACACAGCCCGCATCGGCGATGGTGGCGAACATCAGAGAAGCCATTTGCCAGTCAATCGGAGAATGCTCAAGATCAACCGTCAGCCACGGGAAACCGACCCTGGCCATCAATCGTGCGGTAAATACGTCACCGAATGACAACCATGTTCCCACCTGTGGTTTTCCGGCGGCCAGAGCGGCCTTGACGGGGTTCTTTTTCATCGCCTGAGTAGATCCGAGCTGAAAAATGGGTTCAGATTCAACGCCTTTGACTGAACAACCAAGTGTTGCGACAGCCCGATAGAAACGCAAGCAGACACCCTATGGCCAAAGTTTACTTTTACTACTCCGCAATGAACGCCGGGAAGTCAACCGCCCTGCTTCAGGCTGCCTATAACTACCAGGAACGGGGCATGAGGCCATTGCTGCTGACCCCGCAGTTGGATACGCGATTCGGCGCCGGGCGAATTGCTTCACGAATTGGTCTGCAGTCAGAGGCGGTGACATTTAACCAAACCGATTCGCTTCTGGAAATTGCCCGGCTGCAGCATCAGGCCGAATCACTGGCGTGTGTATTTGTCGATGAAGCACAGTTTTTGACCCGACGGCAGGTGTTTGAACTGGGCGAAATTGCAGACCGCATCGGAATTCCTGTGCTGGCGTACGGATTGCGCACGGATTTTCAGGGGAATCTGTTCGAAGGAAGTCAGTACCTGCTGGCGTGGGCTGATGTTCTGTCTGAAATCAAGACCATTTGTCACTGCGGACGAAAGGCCACGATGGTGCTGAGAATCGATTCCGAGGGAAAACCCCTGCGAGCCGGAAATCAAATTAAGGTGGGGGGCAACGAAAGCTATGTGTCCGTCTGC